>CANJVS010000459.1 GCA_947477755.1 Verrucomicrobiaceae bacterium
CGCTCCAGTTCAGCTCATGGGCAATATCGGCGAGGTCTTCGACTACCTTGGCAGCCATGCTGACGCGCTCGGCATCGTGCCCATCGAGAACTCCTCCGGCGGCTTCATCATCGACACCGTGGACCGCCTCGTGGATGAACGCTGCGCTTTATTCATCGTGGAAGAACTCACGCTCGATGTGAAACTCGCCCTGCTCGGCAAACCAGGCGTGCCGGTCGAAACCATCCACTCGCACGCCATGCCGTTTTTCCATTGTGATGAATGGTTGAAAGCGCACTACCCAAACGCCAGGCGCATCGTCGAAGCCAGCACCGCCAAGGCCGCTGAAAAAGCCGCCACGCTGAGCGGCGCCGCCGCCATCGGCCCGCGCCAGAATGCCGAGCGCCATGGCCTCGCCCTGCTCCACTTCCCGATCGCTGGCGACGTGCCAAACATCACGCAATTCTACCTGCTGGGTCACCGCGAAAACACCCCGTCCACGCAAAACAACCGCACCGCACTCGTCGTCGAGCTGCCCGACCGTGCCGGCAGTCTCTGCCGCTTCCTGACCCCGCTCAGCGATGCCGGCGTGAACCTCAAGCGTCTCGAATCCCGGCCCATCCGCGGCCAGCCTAACAAATATCGTTTTTACATCGAGATCGAGGGTTCGCCCGCCGAGCCGCATTTCCAATCCGCCCTCGATCAAACCCGTGCCGACGGCGCCACGACCCGCAGTGTCGGCTCCTATCCTGCGGGTCGGCGATTCGAGTCTTAGCACCTCAAGGCCATTGTAAGGCCAGCCATGTGTGCGCGTTACCACTCACCCATGATCACCTGCCCAACCACCCGCCAACCATGGCTCCACGCGCTGCTCTTTCTCACGCTCAGCGTTCTTGTTGGTTATTCCTTCACCACCGCCCGCGCAGCGGAAAAAGAAGTTCCGCCCAAAGTCCGTGAAGGTGAAAACACCGAGAAGGGCCATGAGGCCCCTCAAAAATCGCCTATTGGTATTGCCGCTATCGTGAATGGTGAAGTAATTACCTTGGCAGAGGTTGCTAAAGCATCTCGTGATTCAAGTGGTGCTATGTCGGAGGCTGAAGCCCGGGAATTGCTTATTCAAAAAGCGCTTACGAATCAGAAATCAAAAGGAAGACTTGCACCAGACGAAGAGCCTTCAATCAAGAGGTTTAATTCTGATTCCCTTACCAAACCTGTCCCTATTGAAAGTGAAAATGGCGAAAAGAAACCCGCCATGCGCGACGGTGGCATGAAAAAGCCCAGCACTGGCGGCGGCGAAAAGCCAAGCTCCGGCATGCGCGACGGCGACCGCCCCCGCACCGGCGAACGGGACGGTGGCAAGCCCCGCACCGGCTCCCGCGACGGCGATGGCATGAAGAAAGCCGGTGCCCGCGATGGTGAAGGTCGCAAACCCTCCGCCGAATCCGGCCAAAAACCCCGCAAAGGCACCGAAGGGAGCACTGACACTCCCGTCCGCAGTTCCGGCGAGGTCATCACCATGCACGTCACCGCCAACGGCGACACCGTCCTCATCAACGGCGAGAAGCAGTCCACCAGCGGCCTTCGCGGCCACCTCAGCACCTTCCTTCCCGACCACCCCGGAGCCAAAATCATCGTCTCCGGCGATCCCGACACCCCGCTCAAGTCCCTCCACGAAATCGTCGATGCCGTCCGCGACAACGGGAACAAGAATGTTGGGATCAATGCGGAGTGATTTCAATCTCTCCGCACATGAACGAGGAAGCTGCCAAAATCCGTGCGACGATTCTTCGGGTTGCCCTCCCCGCAGGCTTTGCCATCAAACTAGCAAAGCATCTCGATGAATGGATTTCACGAGCAGAAATACCCGACGTTCTGCGAGACTATCTCCGCCACTGCACAAGCAGTGCTCCGTTCGATCTCGGCCCATACTCGATTTGTTCGTTGCAATGGAGCTACTCATTCGCTCGCGAACACTCGCTTTTAACGACTGAGGGAGTGATTGCCGTCGCCACAGCAGGAAATGGTGACGTCCTTGTTTGCCATAGCAAGCAATCCAACTGCCCAGTCGGCATCCTTTCACATGAAGGAATCTGGGAAGCCAAAAACTCAGCAGAACTTTTTCGTCAAATCCTGCCTGTCTCATCGTCGCTTGCATGCTTCTTCGAATCTTGTGCTTCGAACGCTGATCTCCCCGGCGACTTCCATGTAGCAAAAAGCCAGCTGAAATAGCCATTGTACAATCATGCCCACTTCGTCATTCGGCCTTCGTCATTCGTTCGTCATTCTGGCTTACTCATTCGTCATTCCGCCGCTCGCACACGCTGCGACACCCAGCGAAGTCTCCGCAGCAACCATCAAGGCCGTCACCTTCTACCACACCCATGCGGCGTCCCACGGCGGCTACGTCTATCGCTACAGCGCCGACTTCACCCTACGCGAGGCGGAAGGCATCCCCGGCGCGGACACGATTTGGATTCAGCCGCCGGGAACGCCTGCGGTCGGGATGGCGATGCTGGATGCTTATGAGGCCACGAAGGATGAAACGTGCCTCAAAGCAGCCGTTGAAGCAGCCCGTTGTGTTTCGCGCACGCAGCTTGCTTCGGGCGGTTGGGACTACTCAGGGCACTTCGATGCCAAGGGCCGTGCATCAAAGCTCTATCGCCGTGACGCCGGCGGAAAGCTCCTTCCACGCGCGCAAACCGCCACCCGAGAGGCGGGCTGGCACAACTGGCGTCGTCAGGAAAAAAACAACTACTCGACCTACGACGATGATGTCTCCCAAGCGGCCACGCGGCTGCTTGTGCGTATCGATCACGCGCTCGGCGGCAAAGACGCGGAGATCAAAGAAGCCGCTGACTTCGCGCTGAACACGATCATCATGACGCAGTATCCCGCCGGCGGCTGGAGCGCTAATTTTGACTCCGCGCCCACCTCGCCGCCGCCTACGGACAAGTATCCAATCAAGCACGGCAACTACCCCGCCGACTGGCCGCGCAAGTGGCCAAAGGATTTTACGGGCTGCTACGTGCTCAATGACAACACCCACGCCACCTTGATGAGCACGCTCATCCTCGCCTGGCAGCTTCGTGGCGATCCAAAATACCTCGATGCCGCCAAACGCGGCGGCGATTTCCTCATCACCGCGCAGATGCCCGATCCGCAGCCAGCCTGGGCCCAGCAATACAACGCCGACATGCAGCCCGTGTGGAGTCGCGCGTTTGAACCGACCTCCATTTGCGGTCGCGAATCTCAATCCGCCATGTGGGCTTTGTTAAAACTCGCCGCAGCCACCGGCGACAAAAAATACCTGCCTCCCGTTGCCAAAGCCATCAACTACCTGCGCACCGTGCTCCTGCCCGGCAACAAGCTCGCCCGCTTCTACGAACTGCAAACCAACAAGCCCCTCTACTTCGAGCGCGGCCCCGGCGGCAAAGGTTTCGAACTCACCTACTCCGAC
>CANJVS010000460.1 GCA_947477755.1 Verrucomicrobiaceae bacterium
CCGTTGCAGCATTTGCTGGGTACGGTGGACTTTCTCGGTCATGAACTGATCACTGATCATCGGGCTCTGATTCCCCGGCCGGAGACTGAGCATCTGGTGGACTGGATGATCCGCGAGGTGAAAGCGGACCGTCTGCCGCAACCTGCCACGATGCTCGACATGGCCACGGGATCCGGCTGCATTGGGCTCACTCTCGCTTCCGCGTGGAAAGACTGTCGCGTGCAGTTGGCAGACATCTCTGAAGAGGCGCTGGATCTGGCCCGCATGAATGCCTCACGTCTCGGCCTCACGGCGGTGCAGTTGGTCCGCAGTGATCTCTTCGAAAAAATCATCGGCAAGTATGATCTCGTTACTGCCAATCTACCCTACATCCCATCTCGTGAGATTCCGGCCCTGAGCCGAGAGGTCAGAAGAGATCCCGTGCTCGCTCTGGACGGTGGTCCGGATGGCATGGACATCATCCGGCGTTTTCTTGCCGAAGTTCAGCCCTGCCTGCAGCCGGGGGCGCTCATTGTTTTGGAGGTCGGGCATGATCAGGGCAGGGAAGTGGCGGCTCAAGCGGTCGGTCAAGGCTTCACTGAAATCCGTGTGCTGCCTGACCTTGCTGGCATTGAGCGCTTTGTGCTCGCGGTTTTTCCGTCAGCTGCAGGTGCTGTTTCCGCAGAAGTTTGATCTATTTTTCTCACGATTAAAAATAGATTCAGGTTTCCTGTAACGCAGTGAGGTGAATCCGGTAAATGCAGATGTCCACGGGTGTTGCCTCATCCATTCCCGCTATTCACGGTGGTTGGTGATGATCGAGGCAAGCCCGTGGACGACTCTGTTTCGCTGTCATGTCGTCCCAATCCCTGATCAATGCCGCGCCGCAAGCCTCTGCTTTCCCAGGCCTGATGCTGGCGCAATCCAGGCAGGGGATCGTTGATGGCGCGCAGCAAGAGAAAATGGAACGGTTGAGTCACAATGGCGGGCGTGCGAACCACTCATCTGACTTCACGGTTTATGTGCTTATACCCCTTGTCGTTTGTCTGGGTGTGATCCTGATCGGGAGACGCTTTTTTTTCTGAGCATCTTCGTGCTTGCCTCCAGCCATTCTCCGAAGCAGAAAGGGCGGACCATGGAAAAACTCATTGTTCACGGCGGGGTGCCTTTGAAGGGTCGCGTCAATATCAGCGGCTCAAAGAACTCTTCTCTGCCCATTTTAGCAGCCACGCTGCTAACCAGGGATACCTGCACCATCCGCCGCGTGCCTGACCTGAGTGATACCAATTACATGGTTCGGATTCTTGGCGAACTCGGTGCCGAAGTGGAGCGCGCCAGCGGCGTGGTCGTGGTGAAGGCGGAAAAAATCAAATCCATCGCCCCCTATGACCTTGTTCGGAAAATGCGCGCCAGCATCTGTGTGCTCGGCCCGCTTACCGGGCGCCTCAAGAAATGTACCGTTTCCCTGCCTGGTGGTTGTGTCATTGGCGATCGGCCCGTGGATCTTCATCTCAAAGGACTCGAAGCTCTCGGTGCTCAGATTATCGTCGAGGGCGGTGATATTTTTGTGAACGCCAAAAAGGGTTTCAAAGGAGGCACGATGAATCTCATGGGCAAGCATGGCTCCACGGTGCTGGGAACGGACAATGTCATGATGGCCGCCACCTTGGCCAAAGGCACCACCATCATTGAGGGTGCGGCTGCAGAACCGGAAGTGGAGGATCTGGCCAATTTCCTCATCAAGATGGGCGCCAAAATCGAAGGTGCCGGCACCAACCGCATCACCATCGAAGGCGTCAAAGAACTCAATGGAGCCGAGCACACCGTCATCCCGGACCGCATTGAGGCGGGCACTTTCCTCTGTGCCGGCGCCATGATTGGCAAGGGTATCACCCTGAAGCGCGTCATGCCCGAGCACATGAAATCCATCACGGATGCGCTGAAGAAGTGCGGCTTTCCCATCGAGATTGGCAAGGACAGCATCAGCATCGCGCCGAATCCGGCGGCCAAAGGGTTTGATCTCACCACTCTTTGTTATCCTGGATTTCCCACCGACATGCAGGCGCAATTTTGCGCGCTCGCCTGCGCCATCTCAGATGTCAGCACCATCACCGAGACCATTTTCCCGCAGCGCTTCATGCACATTGCCGAAATGAAGCGCATGGGTGCCAACCTCAATCTTCAAAATGCCACCGCAAGCATTCGTGGTGGCGTGAAAATGAAGGGTGCGCCAGTCATGGCCAGTGACCTCCGCGCTTCCGCCGCCCTTGTCCTTGCCGGCCTCATCGCCAAAGGTCGCACGGAAATCAATCGCCTTTACCATATTGACCGCGGCTACGAGCACCTTGACGATAAGCTTTCCGCCTTGGGGGCCCAGCTTGAGCGAGTGAAGGAATAGGAGAATTGAGATCATTTTTCTTCCTGCGGTGCTATCGAGGGCGCTGAAACCGGGAAAATCCCTGATTTTGGCGCTTCCTGTCTCCCTTCCCTTTCTTTCCTTTCAACTTTCCCCTTTGCACGCTGCCAAAGCCCGCTACTCTGCGCGCCCTTTTTCCCTGCTGATGCCTGAACCCCAAAACATCCTCCGACTCGGCCTGCCCAGTGGCAGTCTGCAGGAGCCAACACTTGAACTCCTGAAGCGCGCAGGGTTCAACATCGTTGTTTCTTCCCGCTCTTACCGCCCCACCGTGGACGACGACCAGCTCGAATTGCGCCTGCTGCGCGCCCAGGAAATCGGCCGTTATGTGGATCATGGATTTCTCGACTGCGGCATAACCGGTCGTGATTGGATTGCAGAAAACAATGCCGACGTGGAAGTGCTGACCGATCTGCGCTACTCGAAGGCCACGTCCAAACCCACCCGATGGGTCCTCGTGGTGCCGGATGATTCACCGGTGAAATCGGTGAAAGATCTCCAAGGCAAACGCATCGCCACCGAAGCGGTGGACATGACCAAGGCCTACCTGGCCAGGAATGGCGTGCAGGCTGAAGTCGAATTTAGCTGGGGTGCCACGGAGGTGAAGGTGCCGGAACTTGTGGATGCCATTGTGGACATCACAGAGACAGGAAGCTCCCTGCGTGCCAACAAGTTGCGCATCGTGGACACTCTCATGGAGAGCTACCCGCAGTTCATTTCCAGCAAGTCCGCTTACCAGGATGCCTGGAAGCGCGAGAAGATGGAGACACTTGTGCTTTTGCTCAAAGGCGCGCTGGAGGCTCGTGACAAGGTCGGCCTCAAAATGAATGTCCCAGCGAAAGCCCTGGCTCAGGTCGTTGCGACCCTGCCGAGCGAGCGCTCGCCCACCGTTTCCCAGCTTGCTTCGCAGGACTGGGTTGCCGTCGAGACAGTCATTGCGGAATCTGTCGTGCGGGAGATAATCCCCCGACTCAAATCTCTCGGTGCCGAAGGCATCGTGGAATACCCGCTGAACAAAGTCGTCCCTTAACAAGGCGAC
>CANJVS010000461.1 GCA_947477755.1 Verrucomicrobiaceae bacterium
ATTCATCGAAACCGCAGGCTCCCGGGCTCACCGGGCTGGCTTTTTGCACCGAGCCGAGGTGCCATTTGCCAAAGTGGCCGGTGTGATAACCGGCCGGCTTCAGGGCCCGGGCAATCGTGATCTCCTGCGGGCGGATGGAGTGCCCCCAGGAAAAGCAGCCGAAGCGGTTCGGCGTGCGACCAGTCATCACACTGCCGCGCGTGGGTGAGCAAACTGGAGCCGCCGAGTGGAACTGATCAAAGCGCACAGCCTCTTTCGCCATGGCATCAAAGTTGGGTGTCTTGAGATCGGGGTGCCCATTGTAGGCCATGTCACCCCAGCCCTGGTCATCCGCCATGACGAGCACAATGTTAGGCGGTGTGGTCGTGACGGCATGGGCCGTCAGTGCAGCGAAGACAAGAGCGGACAGGAATTTCATGGCATGGACTTTAGCCAGTCCGTCAATCAGGTGACAAGGTTTGAAGAAAACTGTTTTCGCGGTTGCAATCAGGCCCGGAGACACGACTCTAGCCGTCCAATAGAACGCGGGGTGGAGCAGCCCGGTAGCTCGTCAGGCTCATAACCTGAAGGTCACAGGTTCAAATCCTGTCCCCGCTACCAATGAAGGCCGTGACGAAAGTCACGGCCTTCGCCATTTCAGCGCGTGCTGTCACGCGTCCGATGGATCTCACAATTGCCGGACTTGTCTGATCAGTCACTGCGAAAGCTCTGCTCCCTTGTCCCTCTGCGGTGAACCGTGGCGCATCGATTCCTGATTTGCCGCAGAGAAGAAGAGGGGCGGAGTAGATCATGGTTTGGCATGTGGTCATGGCCAGGGAACTCCGTGAACGCGGCTTGCGTTTCAGGCGCTCAACTCTCGACACAGTTTCCAGGGTGCAGGGTGTCTTGCCGCCGATGATCAGTTGATGCCAGCTCAGGACTCGATGGGCAGGGTGAAGCGGAAGATGGCGCCGCGGCCGGCTTCGGCGACGGGCCAGATGCGGCCGCCGTGGTCTTCGATGATGTTTTTGCAGATGGAAAGGCCGAGCCCGGTGCCGCTGGCTTTGCCATGGGTGAAGAAGGGTGTGAAGAGCTTCTCCACGATGTTGGGCGGAAAACCCGGGCCGCTGTCTTCGACCTCGGTGATGATTTCGCCTCCAGTATTTTGGAAGCGAATGGTGATGACGCCACCATCAGGCATGATGTCGGCGGCATTGCCGAAAAGATTGTAGAAGACGCGGTTGAGTCGGCGGGCGTTGAGCGGGAAGACGAGGTCGGGCACGGCACTCTGCAACTCGACACGTACCTTTTTGCTCTCGAGTTCCTCGCGGGTTTCCTCGATGATCTCGGCGATGAAGGCAGCAAAGTTGACGGGTTCAACGGAATGCTGGGTGGAGCCTTCGCTGACGCGGAGCAGTTCGTTGAGCATGCGACTGAGTCGATCGACCTGCTGGTGCATGCGTTTTTTCGCCTGCTCGCGCAGCATGGGGCTGGCATTGGAGGATGCGGCGGCATCACCGGCAAGGAGGATGACGCTGAGCGGGTTTTTCAAATCATGCACAATGGATCGCACGAAGCGGCCGAGCATGGAAAGGCGTTCAGCCTCAAGCATCTGATGAACAAAATGGGCGTTGGTCTCGCGGATGCGATTGCTGAAGGCGTGAAGGAGTGCAAAGACGAGTTTCGGACAGCATTCCATGAGCTCCATGACCTGGTCCCGCGAGACGAAGAGAAGCCGGGAATCCTGCAGGGCGGCGGCGGTGGCGGAGCGTGGGGCCACGTTGATGGTGGACATTTCGCCAAAGAACTCGCCGGGAGCAAATTCACCCAGCGAGTGGCTGCTGCTCTGGCTGACGTAGGCGGAGATGTGAACCCGGCCTTCCAAGACGGCGTAAATGCCGTCGCCGGGGCTGCCTTCGGCGAAAATAATCTCGCCGGTTTTGTATTCACGAATGACGGGTGTGAGCTGCTGCTGCTTGATCGCTGACTGGAGGAGACTGACGAAGGTGGCTCTGGGGTCGGGATTGGTCATGGTCTTGAATCGGAAAAGGCATCCCCTGAGGGTGATTACATATCAATTGCTCATTTGTAGAAAATTATCTGGTACTAGAGCCGTTAATCGCCATAATTCTCTCAAATTCAATATGAATACTTCCAAAGCCGCACGCCTGCTGCTCGTGGTGCCTAATGCAGCACGCGGGGATTTTGTCCGTCATTTGCTGCGTGCTGCAAAGCCGGATGCTGAGATCGTCACTGCCACGCAACCTGATGAGGCGATGCGCACGCTCATCGGAGGTAATTGCGCGGCAGCGATCGCTGAAGGAGCCGACGGGATCGCGATCATCAATGCACTGAACAAGGAGGGCTTGGATGTGCCGGTTATTTACATCGCGCCTGATGACGAAGGTGATCTGCTCGATCAGGCCCGTGAAGCCGGAGCCAGTGATGCCATTTTTCGCAGTGAGCTGTCCCCGGCCACGCTGCAAAGCGCGCTCCACTACGCGCTGCTCTGGCACACGCAGGAGGCCCAGAAGGCCATCAGCAAGGCGAAGTATGCGGAAATCGTCGGCATGGAGCGCACCGCATCGCTCGCGCGTCTCGCCGCCAGCATTTCCCATGAGGTGCGCAATCCATTGAGCCTGATTTATCTTGCCACCGACCTGCTGGCCAAGCCCAAGCATCTCACTGATGAGATGCGGGCCATGATCGTCGAGCACCTGCGCCACGGTGCGCGACGCATTGAAGAAATAACGACCTCCGTTCTTGACGCTTATGAGCCCAAGGAAATGACCCTGACTCAGGAAAATCCCAACGAGATCATCGAAGAGGCGTTACGCCTCGCCGAGCCAAATCTGCGCGCGTCCGTCCTGGTGCGTGTCGATAAACAATTCGGTAAGGGGCTGCCGACTATTCATGCCGATCGTGAGCGCATGGTGACCGCCATCTACCACCTCATCACCAATGCCATTGATGCCATGCCCACGGGGGGTGATCTCGTGATCAAGACGAGTTCACGCTCCTTCGCCAGCAGCGAACGGACTGACTGGCGTAATGAGGGAGGCTTTGTCGCTGGTGACACGGCCATCATCATTGAGATATCCGACACCGGTCACGGCATCCCTGTGGACAAACTTGGCCGTATTTTTGAGCTTTTTTTCACCACCAAGCTTGCCGGGCAGGGGACGGGTCTTGGTCTGTCCACCGTTCAAAAAATCATTCAACTCCACAATGGCACGATCAACATCTCCAACCGCCCTGAAGGAGGCGTTCTGGCCAGACTCACCTTGAAAACCAGCGCGGCGTAGCACGCTTGACCCTTTCTCATCATGAACTCACCAACCTCTTCCACCACCCGTAAGAAACGCATCCTGCTGGTCGATGACGAGCCCTTCCTCACCACTCTTCTGCGCATGAACCTCGAGGACGCAGGTGAATATGAAGTGCGC
>CANJVS010000462.1 GCA_947477755.1 Verrucomicrobiaceae bacterium
AATAGCTGGTTATCCAGCACGGAGGAAAGCAGGTTATGCGCACTGGTGATGGCGTGGAAATCGCCGGTGAAGTGAAGATTGATCGACTCCGCAGGCTGAACTGTGCTCCTGCCTCCGCCCGTTGCCCCACCTTTGCGGCCAAAAACCGGCCCCATGGAGGGCTGGCGCAGTGCGAGAGCCACGCTTTGGCCGATTTTCTTTAAACCCTGCGCCAGGCCAATGGAGACCGTCGTCTTGCCCTCACCTGCAGGAGTCGGGGTGATGGCGGAGACGAGAATGAGTGTGCCCTTTTGAGGACGGTCCTTGAGGGCCCTGAGGGATATCTTGGCCTTGTCCCGTCCGTAGAGGGAAAGGTGGTCATTCGAGATGCTGAGAGAGTGCGCGAGGGTGGCGATGTCCTTTTCCATGAGCGAAGTTTAGTCCACGATTCTGCCCAGTGATGAGGTAAAGGAAAGCAGGATTTCATTCATGGCGAACTGGGGCAGCTCCTCATAACCAAGACTTGTCATCCTTAAACTTTATCGGAGACTGGCCGGGTGAAGCTAACCCAACTCTGCCTTTTTGTGCCGGTCTGGCCTGTTCTGGGGCAGACGGTCGTTTCTCCACCCTCCATACCGCCACCGACACCACCGGCGATTATTTACCGGGATAAATCTGTTAGGAAAGCTGCCGCAGACTTTCAGACTGAGACGACTCTTTACTCGATCGGCCAGCCTACAGATGAGGAGCAACTCTATTTGGAACTGATCAATCGCGCACGTGCCAATCCCACGGCTGAGGGGATCATGCTGGCAACCACGACCGATCCTGATTTACTATATGACATCAGTCATTATCGTGTGAACCTGACCCTCATGCAGGCCGAGTTTGCGGCACTGCCAGTGCGGCCACCGCTGGCCATGAATGCCTTGCTCACCAACGCTGCCAGGCTGCACTCGCAGGTTCAATTAGATACGGCATCACAGACTCATCAGGCCCCTGGAGAACTCTCTCCGGGAGATCGTCTATTGGCAGCTGGTTATGACTTTTCCATTTTCGGTGAGAATGTGTATGCCCGCGCTAAAAACACCTTCTATGGCCACGTGGGATTTCAGATCGACTGGGGACCCGATGACCCGGTTGACGATGACGGAATGCAGGCCGGGCGCGGACACCGAATGGACATCCATGGCAATTTTCGCGAGGTGGGGATTGGCATTGTTCTGGGCACGAAAACCATCGCCGAAGAACCCGTTGGTCCGCATTTGGTGACACAGGACTTTGGCATCAGTCAGGCCGATGACACCCTCGTGACCGGCGTGGCCTACTACGACATGAATGGAAACAACTTCTATGATCCGGGTGAAGGCATCGGTGGCCTAACCGTAAATGTGGCTGGCACCAGCTTTCATGCCGTGACCGCCAACTCGGGCGGCTATGCCGTGCCCGTGCCTGCTGCGGATGCCACAAGAACGGTCACTTTTTCAGGCCTGAATGCCAACACAGATCAAAGCGCGGTGATCAGTGGCGCTGCCAATGTGAAGGTGGACTTCAGACCGGTGTATGTGCCACCAGCACTGTCCGGTCCGGTCAATCCAGTCGTGTCTTTGCCAACGGCTTACACCTTCAATTCGGTGATCGGTGCTACGGGCTACGAGGGTCGTTATGCCGCCAATGTCAATGCCACAACCGATGCTGCGGAAGTTCTTTCGCGTGTCACGATAGCTCAGACGGGAACCGCCTATTCCACGCTGTCCAGCACAGTGAAGGATTCCGGGAGTAAAGCCTATCATCTGGCAACTCCTGGAGCGGGGCTGCAAACCATCACCTACAATTCACCATTTCTCGTCAAAGACGCAGCTGGCAGTCTGTCATTCCGCAGTCGTCTGGGAATTGCAAACACCACGCAAATCGCTCGCGTGCAGGTCTCGACCAATGGTGGGATCGCATGGTCGGATGTTTTCTCCCAGGTAGGTACAGGGCAACCTGGGGAGACGACCTTCCAGACGCGTACTGTTTCCCTGGCTGCCTATGCCGGGAAAGATATTCAACTGCGTTTCAACTACGACACCTTGAGCGGGTTGTTTTATAACGGGACAGGCGATGGATATGGCTGGTACATCGACAACGTGGCCTTCACCAATATGGTCGATCTTTCTGCGGCGACCACCACCACGCTGCTTGCTGGAAACACCTTCTCCTTCACACCGCCTGCTTTGGGTGATTTCATTCTGTCGGTGGAACCGCTGATCTCGGGACGAAACTTCGGATTCGGCACGCCAAGGTTGGTCACCGCCGTGAGCAGTCCACCCACACTGGCAGAGATTGAGGTGGAGAAGCCAGGCGGCACTCCATTGGTCGATGGGACTTCCTCTGTCGGTTTTGCCACTCAGTTTCTAGGCACGCCGCAGACACTCACTTTCACGATCCGGAATGTGGGCATTGAGGATTTGACCGGACTTTCCGTGATCACGGTCGGAACTCATGCGGCTGACTTTGTGGCAGGCAGTCCCGCCGTTGCCGTGCTGGCACAGAACGCGACCACCACCTTTGATGTGACGTTCACACCATCGGCCAAGGGTATCCGAACCGCCACGCTGCGTGTGTTTAGCAATGACTCGAACGAAAATCCTTTCGACACCAACCTCACCGGCACGGGTAAAAATGCGCCAGAAATCGACGTTCAGCCGCAACCGCTGGTGAAAGTGCTGGGTGCGCCGGCCAGTTTCACCGTGCATGCCACGCACCCTCAGCCCGCTCAGATTCATTACCAATGGCGCAAAAATGGTGTCGCCATCTCAGGGGCAACCACGGACACATTGAATTTGAGCAGCGTCAAAACCACGGATGCCACAGGCTACTCGGTACTCGTGTCAGTCGGGACTGACACCACGCTGAGCAATATCGTCCAACTCGCGGTGGTGACGCCGGTGACTCAGTCCTTGGCGCTGAAAGAAAAAACTGCCGCCACCTTCACAGTGACTGTTGCCGGGAGCGGCTGCAACCTTGTCTGGAAAAAGAGCACGGGATCACCGCCCGTGATCGAAACCCTGTTGGGTAAAACAGCCAAGTCACTCGTGCTGACCAACCTGAATCCACTCACGGACACCGCCACTTACACCTGTGAAGCACAAATGCCCGGCAGCACAGCCGTCGCAGGCACTTTTAATCTAAGCGTGTTCAATGCCAAACCTCAGATCACGCTGATGCAGGCCATGCCGGATGGCCGGATCAGTAGCAGTTACACGCATCAGATCAAGTTCGACAGCAGCCCACTGCTAGCTCCCACCACCTTCTCGGCGGCTCCGCTGCCTCTCGGTTGAGCGTGTCCGAAAGTTTGTGTTTCGGGTCTTTGGTTATGTTTGGTCTGGGGTTGTTTTTTTGATTGAGCGCATGCGCTCAATCAAAAAAATCGCGACCCGAACTGGATCGCAAAT
>CANJVS010000463.1 GCA_947477755.1 Verrucomicrobiaceae bacterium
TTCCGACCAGTTGAAGCCGCTGGCCAGCACTTCAATTTTCGCATCGGAAGCGAGCAGTGCATCCAGCGCCGGGTCGAGTTTTTCGATGCTGCCCTTGAACTCAGGCAGTGGTTCGGCGGCAAAGGCGGCAAGGCACAGGAAGGGCAGGGGAAGCAGTCGTTTCATGGTGGGGCGGTGAATCTAGTGATTCGCGCCACATCAGGCAAGATCCGTTTCTACTCCGCCAGCAGTCCGCGTGCGATGATACGGTCCACGGGATTGAAGTCGTCTGTGAAAATCTGCCCCTGCTGCGGCAGTTGGTTGGCCGCCACATGGCTGTTTAGAATATGATTCTGCCAGGTGCCCGCGGTGTAGAAGCGATCTGTGATCCACGGCTTCCAATCCTGAAGCGATGCCAGGATGATGACGTTCTGCGTCAGTTGTCGCGGCCCCTGCACGGCAAAGGCTTCCACATGCGGGAAAACAGTTTTCAGCGTGGCCAGCAGCCCGCTCAGCAACTCAGCCCGCTCACCCTGCACGGCTGAAATGGCATTCATGACAAAGATGCCCTGCGGCGTCAGGTGATCGGACACGAGTTGAAAAAATTCTCTGGTCACCAGGTGCGACGGGATGGAGCGCACGCCGGCATAGGCATCACCAAAGATCAGATCCCAGTGCTGGTTCTTCCGGGTGCGCAGGAAGTGGCGCGCATCACCGGCATGGGCCTGCACGCGAGGGTGCTCGCTGAGTTTGAAAAACTTCCGCCCGGCTTCAATCACCTGAGGATCAATCTCGGCCACATCCACACGGGCCAGCGGAAACTCGCGCGACATTTCCTCCGGCATCCCGCATGCACCCGCGCCGATGAACAACGCGCTTTCGAGCCTGGCATTGTCTTTCAGCAGCGGCAGCCGCCAGTAGTGCTGGTAGTCCATCACCAGATCGCCCGAGTCCGGGTTCATCGCACCCTCGGGTGTGGAGTCGAGTTTCAACAACCGCTGGCGGTATGGCGGGCTGCCTGTTTCCGAGATTTCGAGGCGATGATAAAACGATTCATTGGTGAAGATCACTTCCTTGCCAGGCTGGTCATGGGCCAGTGCTCCCAGCACTGCGGCGATGCCCCCGACGGCCGCGATGGTGCCTGATTTTTTCAGCCCGTTTCTGGCCAGCACAAAAGCCAGCACCGCCAGCACGAGAAGCAGCACGCCGCAGCCGATGAAAATGCTGCGCACACCGAAATGTGAAAGCAGCACAAAGCCCGAGAGGAAGGTGCCTACGAAGCTGCCCAGTGATCCGAGCATGCTCACCGTGCCGGCCGCCGCGCCGACATGCGATTCTTTGAACGTCATGCTGTAAAAACGCACTGCCGCAGGTGACACCGCGCCCAGCAATGCGCCGGGCAGGGCAAAGAGAAACAGCGACACCATCACCGATCCGCCAATCAGTCCGCTCGTGGTGAAGCTCTCGCCGAAACCCAGATGCAGTGGTGGAATCAAAACCGTGAGCACTGAGGCGCCGGCCAGCAGCCAGCCAAGAAGGCTGACGCTGTTGTACTTGTCCGAGAGCCGGCCCCCCAGAAATCCGCCGGCGCTGAATGCGATCAGGATCACGCCAATCAGCGCCGTCCAGGTGTAGACACTGTTTCCAAACAGCGGCGCAAGCAGTCGAAAGGCGCAAATCTCAATGACCATCATCGCCGCCCCGGAAAGGAAGCAGGCCGCGCCAAGATAAAGGCGGGTGGGCAGGGTGTGGGAAAGGTGGGTTGGCTTGGACATGGCAGTATAACAAAAGATCCGACTGGTGGAGCCGGCCGCCGGATTCAGTCATTGTAGAAAACCAGCGCGGCGATGCGCCAGCCGTCAGGCGTTTTCAAAAGGGTGAAGAAATCGGTGCCGGTGATGGTCTCGCGACCCTTGGTGAGTTTCCAGCGCACCCGGGCCTGTGCCACGCGTGCATCACCGGTGATACTCATGTCCGTGGGCACCTCGGTCATCGGTTCCGGCGAGCGCTCGTGCCCGATCTTCTGGCCGTGCAGGAAGTCCGTGAGGCCCTGGCTGCTGGCCTGTCCGCCTGACTCCGCAAAGGTGATGCGCGCCGCCGGATGAAAGCAGGAGCCGTATCCTGTCATGTCCCTGGCCGACCAGGTGGAAAAGTAGCGCTGCAAAAAGGTTTCAATGCCCGCCTGCTCGGGATGCGCCGCCTGTCCGCACCCGGCCAGGGTGAAGCACAAAACCACCAGCAGTCCGCTGATGCATCTCCGCGCGATTCCTGGTGTCCTGGTTGTCATTCGGATGTGGTTCTGCGGCACTCCTGCCGTCATTCCATTTCAATCTTTTCCGGCGGTGTCCCCATGAGCTCCAGCAGGCGGTTCAGATCCTCGATGCCGTAGTAGTCGATCTCGATGTGACCCTTCTTTTCTCCATGCTTCACAGTGACATTTGTGGAGAGATGCTGCATGAGCCGCTGCTCCACCGTTTCGATGGCACGCGTCAGCTCGGTGTCGTCGATCACTGGTTTGGGTGCCGGCGGGTTCAGGATGCCCTGGGTGAGCTTCTCCGTGGCACGCACGGTGAGACCCTTCTTCAAAATCTCATCGGCAGCCCGCACCTGTGCGTCCGCCGATTTCAGGGTCAGCAGTACTTTGGCGTGGCCCGTGGTGATCTTGCCGCCGGAAACCAAGTCCTGCACGGACATGGCAAGATCCAGCAAACGGATGGCATTGGCCACGGTGGCGCGGTTTTTACCGACCCGCTTGGCGATGTCCTCCTGCTTCATGCTGAACTCCCGCGACAGGCGCTCATAGGCGCGGGCTTCTTCGATGGGGTTCAGGTCTTCGCGCTGAAGGTTTTCGATCAGCGCCATTTCCAGCACGTCCTTGTCGGAAGCCTCACGGACGATCACCGGCACTTCCTTGAGCCCAAGCTCGCGCGAGGCGCGGAAACGACGCTCTCCGGCGATGAGTTCCAGCTTGCCATCCACACGGCGCACGATCAGCGGCTGGATGATGCCATGCTCCCGGATGGACTCCATCAGCTCGGTGAGCTGCTCGGGAACGAAGTGTTTTCGAGGCTGCAGCGGGCTGGGGACGATCTGATCGAGCGGCACGCGATTCACCACATCTCCCGGTGCTGGCTGTGCCAGCGCAGGCAGACGCGGCATTCCTGCACCACCCTGCGGTGTCGAGATCAATGCGCCAAGTCCTTTTCCAAGTGCAGGTTTTGCCATAGGGGCGCGAGGGTAGAGAGTCAGGGCAGGATGGCAAATCTGTTTTAAATGCCAACTGGCTGACCGACCAGCCGGAGCACCTTCCGCAAGTGTGCCTTGCACCTTGCGCCCGGAACTTTGCGCCCCATCTTCCGCGCCCTATGAACAAGCTGGACGAAATCATCGCCCACAAGCGCACCGAGGTCGAAAAACTCCTGCCGCGCGTGGAAAA
>CANJVS010000464.1 GCA_947477755.1 Verrucomicrobiaceae bacterium
GCTGGGCGGCACCGCCACCCGCGTGGGCAGCACGGCCAACTGGGAGCGCACCGGCCTGACCCTGCCCGCCAGCGGCCACATCCGCGCCCGTGGCCGCACCGCAGGCGGCTACAACAACGGCAGTTCCGGGATGGTGGAACAGGTGCTGGCCTTTAGTGGGTTGCTGCCCGAGATGGCGGTCAGCGGCAACAGCGTGGAGATCACCGATGGAGACAGCACGCCGAGCGTGGCGGACCACACGGACTTCGGCAATGTCAACGTGGTCGGCGGCAGCCTCGTGCGCACCTTCACCATCGCCAACCCGGGCAGCGCAAATCTCAATCTCACTCGCACACCGAAGGTCGCCATCAGCGGCACGAACGCGGCTGACTTTAGCGTCAACGTCCAGCCCACCACGCCCGTGGCCGCTGCTGGTAGCACGACCTTCCAAGTGACCTTTGTCCCCGGTGCCATCGGCCTGCGCAGTGCAACGCTGAGCATCGCCAACGATGACAGTGATGAGAACCCCTACGACTTCAGCATCCAGGGTACGGGCGACACTTTTGGTGGCAATCTCGCCTTTGCGTCCGATGGCTACACCGTGACGGAAGGCGGCACGGCCACCCTCACGATCAGCCGTAGCGGGAGCACCAGTGGCGTGGTCTCCGTCACCGTGGCCACCAGCGTCCTCAGCGCAGCTCCATCCGCACTCGCGACGGTCATCAAGGACTACACCGCGAATACCCAGGTGCTCACCTTTGCCAATGGCGAGTCGAGCAAGACCTTCGACGTGCTGACGCTGACAGATGCCCTGGTGGAGCCGAATGAAACCTTCCTCGTCAAACTCAGCGCAGCCACCAACGGAGCCGTGCTCGGCAGCTCTGCCACGGCCCGTGTGACGATCATTGATCCCTCGGCGACACTTCCGACGGATGTCGCACTCCCCGCGATCAACCTGACCACGCCAGCCGCAAATGCGCTTGTCGGCGTGAACACAGGTGGCAGCATGAATCTCATCGGCACCGCCACAGATGCCAAGGGGGTAAAGCAGGTGGAGTTTAAAGTACTCACCGCTGGCAGCACGCCCTCTGCGTTTACCCTGGCCGCACTCGGCACTCCCGGAGGCACCAGCACCACCTTCACCGCATCGATCACGCCAGTGACCGGCCTCAATACCGTGGAAGTGAAAGTCACGGACTACAAAGGCAACACCAAGTCGCTCACCGTCATCTTCAAAGTCACGAGGCCGCTGCAAGTCATCCTCGCTGGAACCGGCACAGTCAGCACAGGCTTTGTAGGCACGAGCTTCCGTGAAGTGGGCAAGCCACTCACCCGGCAGTGGCAAGCTCACCGGCACCGTCACGCAGAAGTTGGTTAGCGTGGTCCAAGCCGTGTCGAACATCGACGCTGATCGCGCCCATTACAGCACCACCAACAAAGTGCCCGTCAATCTCGCTGGCACCGCGACCAAGCCCTACACGCTCGTCTTCCCCGCCAAGACGCAAACCCCAGCGAAGGCACTGAACCTTTACCCACAGGGCGATGGCTACGCGACGATGACCGTGAATGTGAACGGCACTGTTTCCCTGACTGGCAAACTCGCCGATGAAACAACGCTCACCGCAAGCGCCCCGCTCTCGAAGCTCAACCTCTGGCCCATCTTTGCCCAGCTCTACACGCTGAAAGGCAGCATCGCCGGCATGGCCGCCCTGACTGATGCCGATGGCATCACCGAGGACGTGATCGGCACCAACTTGCAGTGGTTCCGCCCGACACAGAACGTGCAATGGTATCCGAACGGTTGGCCTGCGGGCATCAGCGTCGATGTGAACGGCGCACGCTACGTCGTGCCACCCGCAACGCCGCTGCCCGTACCGAGCGTCTTCCCTGGACTCCTTGCCGTGAATGCAACGACCGGTAATGCCACACTCACCTTCACCGGTGGCCTGCTCAATCCGCTGCCGCTACCCTACAACATCAACATCTCCACCGCGAACCTCATGACCAACGCCCCCGTCGCAGTAAGCCCCACGATGCTCATCGACAAAGCCAGCGGCAAGATCACTGGCACCTTCACCCATACCGACGGACCAACCATCAAGCCCGCCTACCAAGGCGTGATCATTCAGAAAGGCAGCAAGCAAGGCGGCTGGGGTTACTTCATGTCCCGCGCCGCCCCACTCACCGGCCTCGGCGAAAGCGGCAAGGTGCAGGTACTGGCGAAGTAGTTGCCGCGAAACGTCCATGCGAGGATGCGGCTTTTCTTCTGTCCCTGGGACATCTCGATGATTTTCACATCCGCTGCTTTCACTCGAATCAGCGCCTGTTCCAATCGCGGCAGATGCGCGCTTTTTGATACCAGTGTCGTGAACCAGCCGCAGCGATCTGAAAAAACCACGCTCTGGGTGATCATGCGGCGAATGAAAGCGAGCTCACCTCCTTCACACCAGAGTTCACCTTCCTTGCCGCCAAAGTTCAGCACGCCATGCTTGCCTCCAAGATTGCGCAGCTTGCGCTGCGTTCCTTCAGCAGCGTCGGCGGCGGATGCATGAAAGGGTGGATTGCACATCGTCAGATCAAAGTGCTCGCCCGGCTGGATGATACCCCGAAAGCATTCGATCGACGATTTCTGCAGGCGACACTCGATCAGACCCGACAAAGACGGGTTCGCCGCGACAAGTTTCCGCGCCCAGCGAAACGCCACAAGATCAACCTCCGCGCCGACAAATCGCCAACCATACTCACTGGCTCCAATCAGCGGATAAATGCAGTTCGCACCCGTGCCAATATCGAGCACACGCACTGAAGGTCCGCGCCGTGCCTCCAGCAAATCTGCGAGATGATGCACATAATCACTGCGTCCGGGAATCGGCGGGCAGAGATACCCGGGCGGAATATCCCAATGCTGCAAACCATAGGCATGCTTTAGCAGTGCTTGATTGAGAGACTTCACCGCGCGTGGATCAGCGTAGTCGATGCTGGCGTCCCCATACGCATTTGCTTTCACAAACGCCGCCAGTGCCGGACTGCAGGCGATGAGTTGAGGGAAATCGTAGAGCGATCGAAACCGGTTCCGTGGATGCAACCCTTCTTTGACCAGAGCTCTCACCGCTTGCCACCTCCCGGCCGCGTGCGGTCATCACCAAAATATTTCTCACTGCGATAGCGCAGCCAGACGCACAGAACCTGCGGCACTTTTTGTCGCTGTTCATCACTCAGCGATTCATAGAGCGCCATCGCCTTCTCGCGCTCACCCCGGCAGGCGCGATTGTTATGAGCTTCCCAATAACTCCGCGCCACACGAATGCGGCGGCAGGTTTCCGCGATCAAGGCGGCTCCAGTGAGCGGCTTGTCTTGAATCTTTTTCTTGGCGGGCATGAGTGGCCTTGATGGTGGCCGATAATTGCCAAAAGACACGAAAAAGCAGTGCTCA
>CANJVS010000465.1 GCA_947477755.1 Verrucomicrobiaceae bacterium
CGGGGAATGAAGTTCACGAAACTCTTGCACTTAGCCCTTCGTTACGCTTTGGGCACTAACACCATGTGGGACTTTGTCACAGAGCATTGGCGCGATGGCGTGGAGATTATCATCCTCGCCGCGCTGGCTTATCGTGGTTATCTCTTTTTCAGGACCACGCGCGGCGCGCGCATTCTCACCGGCCTGCTCGTCCTGCTGTTGAGCCTTGCACTCATTTCCCAGCTTCTCGAATTGGAGGTCATCAACTGGCTTCTTCAGCGTATTTCCGTCTTTCTTGCCGTGGCTCTCGTGGTGCTTTTTCAGCCTGAATTGCGCCGTGTGCTTGCGGAACTGGGCAGCCACCGTGTTTTCTCCTTCAACCGGCCAGACCCCGAATCGCTCGATGTTTTGATGGAAGCCATGCAACAGCTTTCCGCCCGCCGCTGCGGGGCGCTCTTCGCCCTCAAGCGCGGCATTGATCTCAAAGTGTTTGCCGAAACCGGTGTCGAAGTGGATGCCGCCATGAGCACCGAGCTCATTACCACCATTTTTCATCCCAAGACCAGTCTGCATGATGGGGGTGTGATCATCGAGCAAGGGCGTATCATGGCCGCCGGCTGCGTCTTCCCCGTCAGTCAGAAGGAGGTGCGTGATCGTGCCATCGGACTGCGCCATCGCGCGGCCATGGGCGTGACGGAGGAAACTGATGCCATCGCCCTGATCGTCAGTGAGGAAAGTGGCGCTCTCTCCCTGGCCTACCGTGGCAAGCTGGAACATGATTTGGAGCCCGAAGAACTGCGCAATCGACTCAACGAGCTGCTGACCTTCGGCACGCTCAAAACTGAACCTATCGAGGAGGAACAGATCCGTGACCTGGGCACGCCTTAAAAATTTCATCTTTCGCAACTGGAAGGAAAAACTTCTCGCTCTCGTGCTCGCTTTTCTCTTTTGGTACATGATCAAGGCCCAGGCCGCACGCTCCAACATGCCCTACGGCTATGGTGCTGACAGGGTTCCGCGGGCGACGCGGCTTTGACACCCGCACTCTTTTGCAGTAGAGGCCGCGCTCTATGTCTGAAAAGCGCCAGTTCTTCGGCACCGACGGCGTCCGCGCCGTGGCCAATCGTCACCCCATGACTCCTGAGTTCGTACTGCGCCTTGGGCAGGCTGCGGCAGTTGTTCTCGGAGGTACAGGTGAGAATGGCGAACGTCCGCGTTGCATCATCGGTCGTGATACTCGCGCATCCGGCGAAATGCTTGAGTCGGCCCTCATCGCCGGACTCAACTCTGCCGGAGTCGATGTCATCCTCGCCGGCATGGTGCCTACACCGGCCGTCGCCATGCTTTCCGCTCAGACCGGGGCCAGCTTTGGCGTTATCGTGAGCGCCTCGCACAACCCATTTCAGGACAACGGCATCAAGTTTGTTCACGGCAATGGCCGCAAGCTCAACGACAAGACCGAGATCACGATTGAAAAAATTGTGCTCGGCGAATGCGCTGAAGCGCCGCGCCCTGAAGGCCGGGCCATTGGCCGGGTCAGCCGCATGAGTGACGCCGCAGATCGCTACATCAGCCACGCCGTCGCCAGCATGGGTGGCGTCCGTCTTGATGGCGTGAGGGTGGCGCTCGACAACGCCCATGGCGCTTCCTCGTTCACTAGCGCGGCTGCCTTGGTGCAGCTCGGAGCTGATGTGCAGGTTTTCCACAGTGAGCCCGATGGTTTTAACATCAATGAAGAATGCGGCTGCACCCACAGTGATGAACTGGAGCGCCTTGTCCGCCAAAGCCAGGCCCAGGCTGGCATCGCCCATGATGGCGACGCGGATCGCATCGCCCTCTGCGATGAGGAGGCCATCGCACTCGATGGTGACGAGCTCATGGCCATCGCTGCCGAGTCCATGCTGCGCAAAGGCACCCTCAAGCAGAACACACTCGCCGTCACCATCATGAGCAACTACGGTCTTGATGACCTCGTTTCCCGCCTTGGTGGTCGCGTCCTCCGCACCAATGTCGGTGATCGCTATGTGCTGGAGGAAATGCACGCCCGCGGATTGAATCTTGGTGGCGAGCAGAGCGGACACATTATTTTCGGAGACTGGGCCACCACGGGTGATGGCCTCATCGCCGGCCTGCAGGTGCTCAAGATCATGAAGGAAACCGGCGAGCCGCTCAGCCAGCTTCGCAAGTGCCTGAAAAAGTTCCCTCAGGCCGCACGCAATCTTCGCGTCCGCTCCAAGCCGCCTGTGGATGAACTCAAAGAGGCGCAGAAGATCGTCAAGGAAACGGAGAAAAAGCTCGGTGGCTATGGTCGCGTGCTCCTCCGTTACTCGGGCACCGAGTCACTGATCCGGCTCCTGATTGAAGGACGTGATGTCGAGTACCTCGAAGCCCAGGCCGACAAGATTGCCTCCGCGATTCTCGCGCAGATCGGGTGAAATGGCGGCCTGCCGCCCTACGCGCCCTGCTCGATCTCGATCGCGTGGCCCTGTTCATCAAAGCGCCAGCCGAGCGGCTCCAATGATCTGTCCACCGTCTGCAGATGCTTCAGGGGCAGGCGCTTCCGCTGGTACTTGCGAAAGAGCACATCCCGGAGTGCCAGCCAGGTCTCTACGGTAGGTTGCATCGGCATCCACTCTTCCCCATCGGGGTGGGCGAGGCGGAATATCCACTCACGGGAGTTCCAGTGGGCGCGGATATATTGCTTGCGACCATCTTCCAGACGTTCGTGCCATTCGTGACATTGGTTTTTGGTCATTGCGGGCGCGCAGGATGCGCTAGTATCGCCGCCATGCAAGCCAACAAGCCAAGCCACACCTCAGCATTGCCCAAACTGCTGATCTATTTGCTGGCTGTCATGATTGGCGGTGCGCTGCTGGCTGTGCCGCTTTTTGATCTCGGCCAATCCGCGATGGGCTGGTTAAAAGGCGGGTTGCTGGGCAGCAGTGGACTTGGCCAGTGGCTTCTCAAAGAGATTCAGCGTGCGCATTTTACCCGCTACTTCAATCGCGCCGTTCTTGTCTGCGCCATGGTCTTCATCTGGCCATTTCTCCGCTGGGTGCGGCTTGATCGCAGTCTGCTGCCCTCCTGGGGACCCGTGAGTTCCGGCGTCAAACAGTGGTTCATCGGTTTCAGCCTTGCTTCAGGATTGCTCATGGCTCTCGGATTCATCTTTATCGAGGCAGGGGCCTACCAGATGCGCCCTCAACCAGGCTGGTCCAAATTGACTGAGCCCATCACTGCCGCCCTGGGTGCCGGCATCATTGAGGAGCTCTTCTTTCGCGGCCTGCTGCTCGGCCTGCTGCTGCGCACCATGACCACGCGTGCCGCCATTTTCTGGGCCACCTTCATCTTCGCCATCGTTCACTTCATGAAGCCGCCGGACGGCTGGCAAATCGCCGATGATCAGGTCGTGTGGACCAGTGGTTTTGC
>CANJVS010000466.1 GCA_947477755.1 Verrucomicrobiaceae bacterium
ACCCGCGATCGATGACCGGCGATGTCTGGTTACCACAGTGGGAATCCGGTTACACATGGCTTGAAATTATGCTTTTCGGTTCAGGGCGACAAGAAGATTCGTCTGGAGGCATCAGGCTCATCATTTCCAAGCTGAGGGAAGATCTGGCAGCGTCTCGGTTAGGATTTGGACAATCTCACGCCTTTCAGCGGCAGGCAGGTGATTGCCGGCATCATCGGCGCCAAGGAGCGCGGAGTAGAGCTTTGCGTAGATCTTGTCTTTCACCCTCGCCGGCATCTCCAACCAGGGGCGGGTGTAGATCATGTAAGTGCATCGGTGCTTGAGCAGCCGTGTGGTTAGATCGAGATCCTTCAGCGCAGCGCCAGATTTGGCCGCGCGGCGGTTGCGGCTGAAATCCTTGATGAAACCCGGGTCGCCGACGATGCCATCCTCAGGCAGGGCGGCTTCGTTGCGAAACAACATGTAGGCGACCAGCTCCGCAATATCCTGCGCATGAGTTGGAAACACTCGCTCACCGTCCTGGCAGCCATCGTCGGAAGCACTCATGAGCACTCGCGCGACACGATTGTGAAACCCAATCTGGTGCTCATGCAGCAGGTTAGCTAGAATGTCACTGCTCTCCGCGAGGTGAATCTTTGAGTCGTAGAGCTGGCCGGGGTGCGTCGTCTTGTAGCCGATCACCTGCCGTGGGTTTGCCTCCTCCGTCCGGGCAACGAGACCCGCTTTGCCAAAGATGTCGGGCCTGGCACTCGTCACAAACCAGCCGCCAAATCTCCGACCCAGCGGGCGCTCATGGCCCTCATTTCCTGGCGGCTGGTTTCCCAGCATCAGACCATTGTCATTTGGAACGAAGGACCGGGTTAAGAACCCCGGTGCAAACCCTGACTGCTGCCCGGAATGGCAGCGCATGCATTCGGTGCCGCCGGTGGTGGTCGGAGTGCGTCCCGTGCCCACATTTTGAAAGGTGTAGGGCACCCCGCCGATGTTGGCGTCCACGCCGATCATCTCCAACAAACCACCGGGGACGATCCCGACATAGACTTCATCGTTGAAGTAAATGGCACGAGGATTCTTCGGATTGACATTCAACCCCTGTGAGGCCGAGCCGGAAAACACCAGCAATTGTGAGCTCACAGGCACGTCCAATGCGGCCAGGAGACTCTGTGTCAAAGACCTCTGGTGTTTGTTGTCCAACTTCACTTCGCCCGACGAAAGCTTTGCGAGCAGTTGGGTGGCATTGTCGCTTGGCGAATGCCCAGCGCAGGCCAGACGGCGGCGTTTCATGAGCGCGATGAAGAGCTCATTGCGGTGTTTCACTTGCGGGTTCAGCTCCGGCCTGGAGACAGGGGGCGTGACCGTGCTTGCCGGCGGTTGCGTGACCGGCTGGGCTGGTGCACTCAATGCAATCCACCCAACAGCCTTGAGGGTGATGCCAAAGAAGCGAAAGTTTCTGCCGATCATGCATCGAGACTAACAAAATGAGCGAAAGGCAGCAAGGGCGATTCGGCTGGGTACGCCTTTCGGGCCGAATGGATTTTGAAGCGAAGCAACCTTGGATGGATGGTCTGGAATCAGGGATGGCCGGTGATGGAGAAGGATCCTTTTTTTCCGGCATCACGGCAATCGACTGATGATTATTCCAAAACGATCAGGGCTTCGAAAACGACATAGCCAACCTCGCCCACCGTTTGCCGCAGAGGGGCAAAGAAGCAAAGAGGGCAAAGAAGCAGAAACATGATTATTTTCTCCGCACCCTCTGCCTCTCTGCTCCACTGCGGCCAGACGAAGTTCCAATACGAGGCCTGATGCTGCGCTGCCGCTGTGGAATAATCACTCATGACGGCAATCGTTGACAGTGGGTGGGGCTGTGGTGTGTTTCGTGATCATGCGTCATCTTCTTTCTGTCCTGTTTGTTGTTTCAGCCCTTTCCGTGTCGGGCCAGGAAAGGTCAAAAAAGACAGATAAACCCCAGGTCCAGGCGCCCAGCCCATGGGGGGATTTTGTGGAGAAGGATTTCCCTTTTTTCAGCAGTGTCCTCGACTGCCGCGACCTCGGTGAAGGGTTCCCCAAAGACAATCTGACGCCGCGCGGTCTGATCCTGAATCTCGGGCACAATCTCTGGGCCTGCTTCGACACCGAGCTGCTGCGCATCGCCTGCATCTGGGAGGGCGTGCCAGGCAAACCGCCCGTGACTCCCGAAGCGCTGGCTCCCGGCTCGTATCACATTGCCGGCCAGAAGACGAAAGATGGTCAGGATTTCCTGCCGAAACCCGTCGGCAAAGTGTGGCTGACCAGTGGCATCTATGCCGGCTGGCAGGCCCGCGATAAACCGAGCTTCACCGACCCGAGAGAGCCGGGTCCGAGCCGGGAGGAGGTGGGAAGGGGGCCGCTCAAGGAATCCCAGTTCAAGGAAATCGCGACCATCAAAACGAGTGCGGACAAGCATGCCGTTTCTTTTGGTGGCTGGGAAATCAGATACAGCATCGCTGGAACCGACATTTCGGAACGCTGGAGTGTTTCAGGTTTGGCAATCAACGGCAATCAACCACGATGCAACATCGAGCGAATGATCGTCATTCAGCCGCACCGCAAGCCTCTGAATCTGATCCTGGGGCGGCTGGCTTCAGACGCCTACACCGGTGGAAGTATGATGGATCATTCCGGGTCAAACCGCGCAAACGCCAAAATGCTTGAGCCAACCAAAGGGAATGAGGCTGATTACCTGCATCTGGAAGCGTCGAACAAGGCAACGGAGCTTCACTGGAGCTATGGGGGCGGGATTGCACCCTCCTATGCTTCGGATGCTGAAACACTCATTCCCTATTTTGATCGCGATCACTGGCCCAAAACCCTCATTACGAAAGCCGCCCTTTCCAGCAAGGCGGACGCTTATGTCCTCGATGACATCCCGCTGCCCGTCCCGAATCCCTGGAAGCGGAATGTGCGGCTGGCGGACATCGCGTTTCTGAATGATCAGGGCGATGCAGCGGGTGTGACTTTCGATGGTGATGTGTGGTTGATCTCGGGACTGAAAGGCGATCTGGAAAACGTGACCTGGAAACGTTTTGCCAGCGGTCTGCATGAGCCGATGAGCCTTGTTGTCCGGAAGGATGAAGGCGGAAGGATGAAGGATGAAAAAGGCAGCGCTCCTCAAAGTCTTCATTCTTCGATTTTCGTCTTCGATCGTAACGGCATCTGGAAACTGGTGGACACGAACAATGACGGTGAAGCGGATCGCTATGAGATGTTCTGCAATCTCTTCGCCCAGACGGCGGAGACGCGGGAGTTTCCCAACTCGATGAAGCTGGGGCCGGATGGCTCGCTTTATCTATCCAAGGGCGGCCAGGAAGGCACGACCTTCGGCAAGCACAACGGCACGGTCATCAAGGTGGCTTCTGATGG
>CANJVS010000467.1 GCA_947477755.1 Verrucomicrobiaceae bacterium
CACCCGCAGCATCGACATGATGAAAAAGGTGCGCATTCCCGCGCCTGAGCAGCGCTTGAATGAATATCCGCATCAGCTCAGCGGCGGCATGAGGCAGCGCGTGATGATCGCCATGGCGCTGATCAACACACCGAAGCTCCTCATCGCCGACGAGCCCACCACGGCGCTCGATGTCACCGTGCAGGCGCAGATTCTCGAACTCATCGCCGACCTGCAAAAAGAAATGGGCATGAGTGTCATCCTCATCACCCACGACCTCGGCGTCATCGCTGAAGTCTGTGACGAAGTGGCCGTCATGTATGCCGGACGCATCGTTGAGAGGGCAAACGTCCATGAGCTTTTTGCCAAGCCGCGTCACGCCTACACACAGAGCCTGCTGGAGAGTATTCCGCGGCTCGACAGCAAACCGAAAACACTGCTCAAAGCCATCCCCGGCAATGTGCCCGGCATCGCTGATTTCAAACCCGGCTGCCGTTTCGCTGAACGCTCTGGTCGTGACCATGACGCGGTCCATCTAACCACGCGTCCGCCCTTCATTGAAATTTCCGCCAACCACTGGGTGGAGAACTGCCCCATCTGCGTCGCATGAGCCTCCTGACCGTCCAAAACCTCAAGCAGTATTTCCCCGTTCGCGGCGGTCTGCTCCGGCGTTCCGTAGCCTCCTGCAAGGCTGTGGATGGCGTGAGTTTCAATCTTGGCGAGGGCGAGACCCTCGGCCTCGTCGGCGAATCCGGCTGCGGCAAGACCACACTCGGCAAGGCCATCGTGCGCCTGCTTGAGCCAACGGCTGGCAGCATTCATTTCGCCGGTCAGGACATCACGCATGCGGGGGCGGGAGCTCTGCGCCCACAGCGGCGGCACATGCAGATGATCTTCCAGGATCCTGCGGAATCCCTGAATCCGCGCCACACCGTGCGCGATATTCTTGAGGAGCCGTTCATCATTCAAAAGATCGGCACCAGCGAGGAGCGCAGGAAGTGGGTGCTTGATCTGCTCGATAAAGTTGGTTTGCCGGCGAGCGCAACGGACCGCTTTCCCTTCGAGTTCAGCGGTGGGCAGCGCCAGCGCATCGGCATCGCCCGCTCCATCGCATTGAAGCCAAAACTTATCGTCTGTGACGAACCTGTCAGCGCGCTGGATGTCTCGGTGCAAAGCCAGGTGCTGAACCTGCTGCTCGACCTCCAGCGTGAGATGGGCTTGAGCTATCTCTTCATCGCCCATGGTCTCAGCGTGGTGAAACACATGAGCGACCGCGTGGCCGTGATGTATCTCGGTAAAATCGTCGAGCTCGCGCCTGCCGAAGCCTTGTATCTGCAGCCGCGTCATGCCTACACCAAGGCCCTGCTGGACGCCATTCCCGTGCCCGATCCCGCCAGACGCCGCTCGCGGGTGCTGCTTCAGGGGGATGTTCCGTCTCCGATCAATCCGCCCGCCGGATGCGCCTTCGGTCATCGCATGGGGCATCCGCAATGGCAGGCGAGCGTGGGCATGGATCTCACGCTCAAGGAAGTCGCTCCGGGACATTGGGTTCAGCCCTGTCCCTGCTGCACCTGAGCCTGGCGTGGAATCGTTTGGACCGCCGCTTTGAAGCGGCTCCGGGAAAGTGGTTAACTTTCCGGAACCGACTGAAACTACGAACTCAAAGTTAGGCAAACAGCTTCGTCACCGGCTTCGCCTTCACCAGCTCGCGGGGCTGGTTGAGGTGATTGTGGACGATGGTCTCAGGATCGATGCCGACAGCGTGGTAGATCGTGGCGAGCAGTTCCGTCGGGTGCACCGGTTCTTCCGCAGGTGAGGAGCCGGTCTTGTCGGACTTGCCGTGGATGTAGCCGCGCTTGATGCCCGCACCACCGATGATGGCGGTGTAGCAGTAAGGCCAGTGGTCACGACCGTCGGCGCTGTTGCCGTTGCCGGAGGTGGACACGCCTTTTTCAGGGCTGCGACCGAATTCGCCGAGAGCGACGACCAGTGTCTCATCGAGCAGACCGCTCGAGTCGAGATCTTCAAACAAGGCGCTGAGGCCCTGATCGAGCATCGGTCCGCTCTGGTTCTTCATGCGCTGGGTCAGGCCCACGTGATGATCCCACGAATGGTTGTCGGAGTTGGCGACCTTTGGCCAGATGAGTTCGACCACGCGGGTGCCGGCTTCAATCAGGCGGCGGGCCAGCATGCAGCTTTGACCAAAGGTGTTGCGGCCGTAGCGGTCACGCAGTTTTGGCGACTCGCGGTCCAGTGCGAACGCGTCGCGGGCACGACCGCTGGCGATGAGGTTGAGCGCCTGGTCGTAGTAACTGTCGAGGCTCAGATCCTTCACGGCAGCTTCAATGGTCGGCATCTGATCGTTGATCGCATCACGCAGCTTGGCGCGGCGTTGCAGGCGGACGCTGAACAGGTCGGGGCGCAGCTGCAGATCTTCAATTTTGATGCGGTCCATCTTGCCCATGTCGAGGTCATCGCCATCCGGGAAGAGGGTGTAAGGGTCGTAGGATTTGCCGAGGAAACCTGCGGAGCCGCCTTTGCCGACGACGTTGGATTCCTGAAGCGGGCGCGGCAGCATGACGAAGGGCAGCATGGGCTCATCCATCGGTTTCAGGCGGATGATGTTGCTGCCGAAGTTCGGGTAATCCTTGGCGTTTGGCGGCTCAAGCTGGCCGGATGGGCTGACCTTGTCGGTCGTGTAGCCGGTCATGATCTGGTAGATGGCCGCCGTGTGGTTGAACAACCCGTTAGGCGTGTAGCTCATCGAATTGATCATCGTGAACTTGTCATTCACCTTCGCCAGTTGCGGCAGGATTTCCGTGAAATGGTGGCCTGGCACTTTGGTGGGGATCGTCTTGAAAACGGAGCGCACCTTGTCCGGCACGTTCTCTTTCGGGTCCCAGAGATCGAGATGGCTCGGCCCGCCCTGAAGGTAGATCATGAGCACATGCTTGGCCTTTCCCCAGCCCACACGACCGGCGGCCGCGGAGTTCACCGAGGCGGCCTGGGCGCGGAACATGCCGTTCAAAGTCAGGCCCATCATGGAAGCACCCCCGACGCGCAGAATGTCGCGCCGGGTCATGCCGAGGTCTTTATCACACAGATCTTTGCCGAGGGCGCCAGGGATGCGGAACATAGTATTTGGAATTGGGCGGTGAGTTTACGGGGCCGGGCCTGAGAAAGCCAAGCCTGAAATGATATCCCACCCCATACGACGGGCATGCCGTGATCTTGCTGGCTGACGCTGATCAGTGGGAAAATCCATCCCGAGGCGGGTAAGTGCCAAAGATTGCTTCAAGATGGCCACTCGTTGCGTATGAAAAGATCACCAGATCATGAAACCACTCGCCTTCCTCCTCTGCCTTGCCTCACCGCTCCTCGCCCAGGACGCGCTCAAGTCGTCGCTCGTTTTCCATGC
>CANJVS010000468.1 GCA_947477755.1 Verrucomicrobiaceae bacterium
ATCAATCGTGCAACGCCGAAAACTCAAGCGGCGCTGCTCGAAGTGATGCAGGAGCGTGCGGTGACAACCGGCGGTGAGCGTCATGTTTTGCCTGAACCTTTCTTCGTGCTCGCGACTCAGAATCCGATGGAGATGGAGGGGACCTACCCGCTGCCTGAGGCGCAGCTTGACCGCTTCATGTTCAAGATCCGCGTGCCATTCCCGGATTTGGAATCGTTGGTGGAGATCAGTCGTCGCACCACTGGTTTCACTGAGCCGAAGCTGGAACCGATCTGTAATGGTGCCGACATTATCTACCTTCAGCATGAATTGGCACAGATGCCTGTGGCTGATCCTGTGGCGCACTATGCGAGCCGACTTGTCCTGGCCACGCATCCTGAGCAACCTGGAGTGTTGCCAGAGGTGAAAAGGTTTGTCGCTTATGGCAGCAGTCCGCGCGGACTTCAAAGCCTAATCCGCGGAGCGCGCGTTTGGGCGGCATTGGAAGGAGCTACAGCTGTTTCCACCGATGATATCCGCGCCATTGCTCATGTGGCTTTGCGTCACCGCATTATCCTGAATTTCGAAGGTGAAGCGCAGCAGGTGAAGGTGGATGATCTGATCACCAAGCTTCTGGATCAGGTTAAAACACCAGCGATGGAGGCGTTCTGATTTTCGATGCTTTGCCCGCTTCAAGCGTTCCGATTGGTGCCGATCAAAGGTGGTCCTATCCCGGCGGCAGTTGGATCGGCAGAGTTCCCGTGCTTGGAGCTTGCTGGGACTCATGGATTGAAAAACGCCTGATGTCACTGTTCTGATTGGTTTGTACAATCTCTCCCGTCTCGACATTCAGTGAAGTCAGCCAGCCCTGGCCATACACCCAGGTATCGAGACAAATCGCAAACGGCTTCACCTTTGGATAGCCTGATTTCTGAGCGGTGTGTCCGCAGATGATTTGCTTGCCGGAAACGTGAGGAAAGGCATCCTCAAAACGAGTCCAAAAAAGCCAGTCGTCACTCTGATCGCTGAGCGAATAGACCGAGTTCGCGTTGGCATGCACATAGAGATGCGTTTCGTCCTCATAGTAGCGCAGGCAGCGTTCAGAGAGGAATTCTACATGCGCCTGTGTGACATTCTCCCAGGACAGTGTGGCATGATCCGGAGCATAGGAGAGGATGGTTTCCTTGCCTCCGACACGCAGCCAGCCTTCGGGGTCGATTCGGCGGGCCATGGCGTCCAGAAACAGGATTTCATGATTGCCAAGGATGGGTTTGAGCTGCGTCTGCGACTCCAGGGATATAAGTGTGTCGAGCACATTTTTGGAGTCCGGACCCCGGTCCACATAATCACCAAGCGTGATAAGCACGTCTTCACGACCCGGGCTCACTGCTTCCAGCATCGTGTGCAGAGCAGTGGCGCAGCCGTGGATGTCACCTATCACCAAGGTTCGCATCCCACATTCTTGCCTGCTTAGGTGCCTAAGTGCAAGGGCGACGCAATGAAAGCATGACTTTTCTCGAAACGCTCTATTCTCCGCTTCCTCATGAATCTCCTCCAGTCGCTCGACTACTCTGTGCTTCAGCAGTGCATGCACTGCGGCATGTGCCTGCCAACCTGCCCGACCTATGTGGAGACCAAGCGCGAGCGCAACAGCCCCCGTGGTCGCATCTCTCTCATGCGCAGCGTTGCCGACGGAGAGTTGGCCGTCACGAAGGCATTCTCCGAAGAAATGTATTACTGTCTCGGTTGCCTCGCCTGCCAGACCGCCTGTCCGGCAGGGGTGAATTACGCAGAACTTTTTGAAACCGCGCGTGCCGAAGTGGAACGTAGCGGTGTGGTTGATTCACCGGAGCGGGATTTCTGGCGCTGGCTCACTCTCACGGTGCTTTTCATGCACCCGCGTCTGCTTCGGTTGATGGGCTGGGGGCTCCGTCTTTGGCAGAAAACGGGTCTCGACCTGCTGCTGCGGCGTCTGAGATTTTTCGGCCTCCTGCCAAAGCACCTGCGTGAACTGGAGCCGCAGACTCCGCGCGTGGCGGATGCCTTTTCAGATGCTTTGATCGCGCCTGTGGAATCACCCAGTGAGCCTTCTCGCTATCGGGTCGGTTTGCTCACTGGTTGCGTGCAGGATCTTGCTTTCTCTGACGTCAATCGAGATACGGTAGATGTGCTTCTGGCGAATGGTTGTGAGGTTGTTACACCGCGTGCCCAGCATTGCTGCGGCTCATTGCACGCCCATAATGGCGCTGTCGAACTGGCACGCGAACTCGCTCGTCGGCAGATTGACAGCTTTGATCTCGATCATCTGGATGCCATCATCACCAATGCTGGCGGCTGTGGCGCGCATCTGAAGCAGTATGGGCATCTGCTTCACGATGACCCTTTCTACGTCAAACGCGCCCGGCAGTGGGACACCAAGGTCAAGGACATCCACCAGTGGCTGGTCCTGATCGGCATCCGCAGACCCGAACACGGTGCGGGTGTCACGGAAGTCACCTACCACGAGAGTTGCCATCTTTGCCACGGCCAAAAAGTCACCTCCCAGCCGCGTCAGGTTTTGCAGGCCATTCCAGGCCTCGTTTTAAAGGAATTGCCGGAAAGTAACTGGTGCTGCGGCAGTGCCGGTATCTACAACATCACCCAGCCTGAGCAGTCGGCGAAGCTGCTAAAACGTAAAGTGGCCAATATCGAGAGCACGCTGGCCACAGTCGTCGCCACCTCCAATCCTGGGTGTCATCTTCAGCTTGCCAGCGGTTTGCAGGGCAGGGTGGGAGTCACGCAGCCTGTCACACTGCTGGCACGCGCCTACCGCAACGAATGAGCGGACTTTTTTGCAGACCCATTGCATTCGGTGGAAATCTGCGCCATGCCCTCGTATTCTCTGGCCTCATGCACTCTCCCGGCATCTCCATCGCCCGTCTTGCCCTGACGGGCTTCATCGGCTCCCTGACTTTAATGGTCAGCTTGGCGCAATCGCCGGATACTGCCATACCCCCTAAACCACCGGTGCCACCCAAGCCCGGCGCAGTCACGACGAGGACGCCACTGCCGGAGGATTTGGTCGGTGATGAACACGTCCGTGAAGAATTCGGCGTGAATCAGTTCACCACGCCCAGTATCCGCAAGCTTTTCGAGATGCTTGATGGGCTCGGTAAGCTTTCCTATGACACTTTGAAGCGCCCGATCAATCGACGCGCATCCTCTGACCGCGTACTTGTCTCCCTCGGATTTGGCAGCCTGATCGCGGACGGTTTTCTCATCGTCCAGTGTGAAAAGGTTGAGGCAATGGAGGACGTTGGCCGCGCACTCATCAGCTATGCTAAAGCCATCGGAGCTGGCAGTCGAATGAACCGTCACACGCAGAGTTTGTTTGAGCACAGCATCGCCGGTGACTGGAACAAGCTCAGGACTGA
>CANJVS010000469.1 GCA_947477755.1 Verrucomicrobiaceae bacterium
TCGCGGTAGTTGAAGTAGAAGGAAAATCCGTCGTCCTGCTCGCTCTGTTTTCGCATCGCGGTGAAGACCGCATCCTGCACCAGTGCATCGAGCGAAAGGGTGACCTGCACGGTGAAGTTCGCCAGGTCTGGGAATGCCTCTGGTGGCACGGCGAACGCCGCGCCGTCGCGCAACTTGACCGCGCCGTCCACCTTCTCGACGGCTCCCGACCGCAGCTCGGGGAGAATATCATTTCGCGACAAATCCCAAAGAACCGAATCATCGGCAACGGCGGAGGTGCTCATGAATGACGCGGCGCAGATGGCAAACGCGAATCGCAGGAAGGGAAGGAGGGCTTGGGTTGTCATGGTAGGGTTGAATTTTGAAAGCAGAGGAATGGGTGGCAGGAGAATGTTTTCGTTCTTATTCCTCTGCCACCCATTCCCCTGCTTGCTTTTCAGTTCACAAAGAGAAACTCGTTGCTGTTGATGAGCACGCGGCAGAGGGCGGCGAGGCCGTTCTTCTGCGCATACGCGGTGAAGCCTGGGAGTTCATCCGTCGTCGGCTCGCGCAGCAGGATGCGGCGGATGGCGTCGGCGGGTGTTGTGATTTGTTTGCCCATCTCATCACTGAAATGCAGGACGAAGCTGTTGTTGTAGAGCGCGAGGGATTGCAGCGAGGACGCGGAGAAGCTGCGGCTCGGGGCGAGCAGTCCGAGGTCGGGAAAGTCGAGTGTGTCCATGAACGGGTCAGGCACGCCGCGCCAGACGAAGCGGTAGATGCTGCGGCGATGTTTTGGCAGCGCGGACCAGTCGTAGGCGGCGTAGTCGAGCGTGGGAGTGAGCTGCACGGGCGGACCGGTGATGAACTGCCGCTCGCTGGGACCGCCGAGGGTGAGGTCGAGTTTGCCCGCAGCGGCGAGGACGAAGTCGCGGTAACTGTCGGCATCAAGGCGCAGACGATTCATGCGCCAGAGCAGACGGTTGTCGCCGTCGAGCTTCCCCGCATCGTCGCGGTGCTCGCTGCTCTGGCGATACGCGGCGCTGGTGACGATGAGGCGATTCAGGTGTTTCAAAGACCCACCGCTGTCGCGCAGTTCGCACGCGAGCCAGTCGAGCAGTTCGGGATGCGATGGCACGCCGCCCATGCGCCCGAAATCGCTCGGTGTATCGCAGATGCCGCGAGCGAAATGATAATGCCACACACGGTTCGCGATGCTGCGCCAAGTGAGCGGATTTTTGTCATCGGCAATCCAATCCGCGAGCGCGGCACGGCGCTCGGATTCATCACCGGCGTGCGCTTTGGTGAAACGCCCGGGCAGTGTCTTTACGGCGCTGAGCGCCCCACTGGCAATGGCATCGAGTGGCTTGTCGAAGTCGCCACGCTTGAGCAGATGCACGACCTTGGGCTTGGCCACGGTGGTCGGCGTGCCTTTGCTCACAGCGAGCAGCACATCGGCCTTTTTGCCTGCGGCATAGACGAGCGTGGACGCGGGCAGCTTTTGCATTTCATCGGCGGCACGATGGCGCAGCGCATGAGCCGCGAGCGCGAGGCGTTGCGCTTCGGTGCGCTTGTCGGCAGGGATGGCGAGGACGGCGGAGGCGAGCGCGGGCATCACTGAAATGCGCGCTGCGGGTTCATCGGTCGCGGAGAGTTTGAAGCGGCCCACGAGATGCGACTGCGGAGCGAGCTGCTTCAGCGAGATGGTGAGCTTCGCGCCGGGTTTCAGAGTCAGCGGCGCTGCAAGTTCAAACACCGCGTGATGCGACTGACCTACCGCCGGATGAATGCCCCAGCCCGTGGCCGGATTGCCATCGATCGCCGCCGGTGCCGCGTAGCTCGCTTGATTGAAGTCCGCCGTCGCGCGCGAGAACTTCAGTTTCACCGGCGACGCTGCTTCAGCATCGAAGACCTGTGCCTCAAACTCACTCACCGTGAGGTTGCCGTTGTCCTGTCTGCCCGGACCGTCCTTGGGCAAAGATTTGTCCGCGATGACATCGAGCCGAAGCGCAGTGATGCTCACGAGCGGCGCAGTGGCGGTGATGACATACGTGTCTTTCTCCGGCTTCGCGCCGCCGGAGATAATGACCTCGCCGCTGCGCGAAAGCGTCGCGCCCTCGGTGCTGATGAAGCTCTCGTATCCGAGCGTCGTCCATTTCACCACCGGCCCCTGATGCTTCTCCCAATCGGCAACGAGAGCCTCGTTTTCCGCCGTGAGCAGCACGGCCTTGTCCTGCGACTCAGCCGCCGTGAGCAGTGACTGCCAGCGCTTTCGCTGCGGCGCGATCTTCGTGTCTTCATCAAAAGGAATGTCGCCCTCGATGATGCCCGCGAAGACCGATTGCAGCGCGTAATAATCCTCCTGCGTGATCGGATCGAACTTATGCGCGTGGCAGCGTGCGCAGTTCGCCGTGGTGCTGGTGAAGGCCGCCATCGTCTGCGTCACGAGGTCATCGCGGTCGAGGTAGTCGAAGTTCGTCGGTGCCGTCTGATACGCGCTGTGGTCAAACACCCCTGCGCCGAGAAAACCGAGCGCTGCGATGGCACGCGGCTCCTCGGGAAACAGACGGTCCGCGGCGAGTTGCTCGCGCACGAACCGCGGCCAAGGTTTGTCGTTGTTCAGCGACTCGATGACATAGTCGCGATACCGCCACGCATGGTCGCGCGGCAGATCGTGGCCACACCCATGCGTCTCCGCGAAGTGAATCGTATCCAGCCAGTGCCGCGCCCAACGCTCGCCATGGCGCGGCGACGCGAGCAACCGGTCCACCAGATGCTCGTAAGCCCGCGGATCGCTGTCCTTTTCAAACGCCTCCACTTCGGCCGGCGAAGGCGGCAGCCCGTGCAGGTCGAAATACACTCGCCGGATAAGTGTGCGGCGATCCGCTTCCGGCGAAGGCGTCAGCTTCCGCTCAGATAGCCGCGCCCGGATGAAGCGATCAACCGGATGCTCGACCGTCGCGCCCGCGATGACGGGAAGCGCAGGTTTCACCAGCGGCTTCAGCGACCACCAGTCCGTGGCATTGGGCCGAGTCTTTACGAGCACGCGCGGGTCCGGCGCGCCTTGCTTCACCCAAGCTTCCAGCAATGCGATCTCCGCCGCCGGCAGTTTTTCCTTCGGCGGCATCTGATGCTCCTCATCCGACCAGCGCACCATCTTGATGAGCAAGCTCTCCTCCGGCTTGCCCACGACGACAGCCGGCCCCGAGTCGCCTCCTTCCTCCCAGCCCGATTTGGAATCGAGCGTCAGCCCGGCCTTCATCTTCTTCTCATGCGAATGGCACTCGTAACCCTAAAAACGGGAATGGAAGTCAGCGGGCATGGATGCCCTGCCGAGTGGCTGCTCGGGTGATCAAGGGGATGTTTGTGACGGGGGGATGATGCGGATTCATCCACTCAACAGGGTTCCGGCA
>CANJVS010000470.1 GCA_947477755.1 Verrucomicrobiaceae bacterium
CGCCGTCTTCCTCGCCATCAAGCTGCGGCACATGATCCGGACGCATCGGCCCGCTGAAGCCGGTCTCGCGATAGGCAGCCATCGCCGCGACCATGTCGGTCGGACCATTGTCATGAAACGTCTCGGCAAAGGCCCCGGCGCTGCCGCGCACGTCGCGGAAATGCACATAGCGGATGTGTGCTCCCAACCGGCGGATCGTCGCTGGAATGTCCACACCCATCGCGGCAAAGGTGCCCTGACAGAAGCAAATCGCGTTGTGCCTGCTTGGAACACAGCGCATGAGCCGCTCAAAATTTTCCACGCTGTTCATGATGCGCGCCTTGCCGGCAAACTCCATCAACGGCGGATCGTCGGGATGCATCACCAGCGTGATGCCATACTTCTCCGCCAGCGGCACCAGTTCGCCCAGCATCCGTTCCAGATTTGTCCACAGCGCCTCCGCATTGATCGTCTCGCTGCCGATCTGACTTGCCGTGGCGCTCAGTGACATCGCCTGCTGGGCTTCCTTCAGGTCAAACGCGGTCACCCACGCACCGCCGCGTTCTTTCACATTCACCCGCGTCCGCACCCAGTCGGTGCCTGCCATGAAGTTGTAACAAAGCAGAGGCACCTCCGCTTCGCTCATGTGCTGCAGCAGCAGCTTCATCGCTGCCATGTCTGAGCCATCGGCATCGCGGCCAAGTTTGATTTTTTCAATGGGCAGATAGCCTTCCACGATGCCGAGTTTCAAACCGTGCTGCCCGATCCGGGCCTTCATCTGCAGCAAATCTTCAAGCCTCTGTCCCGGATAGCGCACCGTGATCTCCTCCACGCCGCATTGAGCCGCGAGCTTCAGATGATGATCATCAAGAGGGGTGAGAACAGAGGCGAGTCGCATGCGGTGAAAAGTGTCAGTGAACAAACAACGCAACAGCTCGCGTAGTTTGCGCATGTCACTCCGTGGAATCATCATCGTTGTTCTAGCCGCCACCACCGCTTTCGCCGCACCGCCAGGCGCCACGCCGCTGCCGGCTCCAGCGCCGCCGAAATCGGTCGCTCCGCATGTTCCGGCAAACTGGAAAGCTGGTGTCGCCGTCGCCAATGTGACGCCGCAAAAGATGCTGTTCATGGCCGGCTACGCCTCGCGCAAAACGCCTGCCGTGGGGAAGGTTCAGGACCTGTTTGCCAAGGCGCTCGCCTTGCAGGATGAGCAGGGCAACAAGCTCGTTTTTGTCACGCTCGATCTCATCGGTGTGCCGCAGGCGATGCGTCATGCGGTGGCGGAGCGGGCGGAGAAGGAGTTCAAACTGCCGCAGGCCAACCTCGTCATGAACGCCTCGCACACGCACAGCGGACCGTCGCTGCGCACGACACCGCTGACGGAAGCGGACAAGAATAATCCAAAAGCCAAAGACTCCTGGGACTACACCCAGAAGCTGCAGAATGACATTGTCGGCATCATCGGCAAAGCGCTCGCTGAAGGGCAGCCTGCACGTCTCACCTGGAACAAGGCGCGCTGCGGCTTTGCCATGAACCGCCGCCGCGACTACACCCTGCCGCCGGACCATCCGAACGCGAAAAAAGCACCCAATCCGGACGGCCCCGTGGATCACGAAGTGCCCGCGCTGCGGGTCGAGGCACCTGACGGCACTCTGCGTGCCACTCTTTTTGGTTATGCCTGTCACAACACCAGCCTCGGTTTCTACAATTACTGCGGCGACTACGCCGGTTTCGCGCAGGGATACCTTCAAGAGCACCGGCCCGGTTTCACCGCGCTGTTCCTGATGGGCTGCGGTGCCGATCAGAATCCGTATCCGCGCCGAAGCGACGTCGTCCCCGGTGTCACCGACCTCGAGCTCTCCATGCAGCATGGACGCTCGCTTTCCAATGCCGTCGAAATGGCTCTCGTGGTGAATCCGCGGCCCATCGCCGGACCCATCCGCGCCGCGTATGAAGAGATCATCCTCGATTACGCCAAGCCGGGCCGTGAACCGCATCCCTATCCAGTGCAGGTGATCAAGCTCGGCAACGATCTGACTTTCATCACGCTCGGCAGCGAGGTCGTGGTCGATTATTCACTGCGGTTCAAACGCGAGTTTGCCGGTGCGGCAGGCGTGTGGGTTGCCGGATACTCCAACGACTACACCGGTTACGTTCCCAGCCTGCGCGTCCTCAAGGAGGGCGATTATGAAGCCGCCGCCGGCTGGGCTGAATCCGTCGAGGATCGCATCGTCACGAAAGTCCACGAACTGCACCAAAAACTCTCCCGATAAGACATGAAAACACTCGCCCTGTTCCTCGCCCTCACGCTGTCAGCGCTCGCCGCGGACACACCACTCACGTTCAGCCTGCAATCCCGCGCGCCATCCGGCAGGGCCGCGCAGATCAAAGAAGCCTGGCTGCCATCCAGGACGGCCATCATCGTCTGCGACATGTGGGATCTGCATCACTGCAAAAACGCCGTCACCCGCGAGGGCGAGATGGCACCGCGCATGAATGAGGTGCTGGAAAAGGCGCGCAAAGAGGGTGTGTTCATCATCCACGCGCCGAGCAGCTGCATGAAGCCGTATGAAGGAACGCCGGGACGCGAGCGCGCCAAGTCCGCTCCGGCTGCCGCACGCCTGCCCGACAAAATCGCCGACTGGTGCAAACAAATCCCGGCCGAAGAGCAAGCGGTTTATCCCATCGACCAAACCGATGGGGGCGAGGATGACGATGCCGCCGAACACGCGGCCTGGGCTAACCAACTGTCAGCCAAGGGACTCAATCCCAAGGCGCCGTGGACAAGGCAGATCGACGTGCTGCGCATTGATCAATCCAAAGATGCGATCAGTGACTCCGGCGTCGAGATCTGGAACCTCCTGGAAGCGCGCAACATCGACAACGTCATCCTCATGGGCGTGCACCTCAACATGTGCGTCTCCGGCCGTCCCTTCGGGCTGCGCCAGATGGCCAAAAACGGCAGGCACGTCGTGCTCATGCGCGACATGACCGATACGATGTACAATCCGGCACGCTGGCCTTTCGTCAGTCACACACGCGGCACGGAGCTGTTCATCCAGCATGTTGAAAAGCGCATCTGCCCCACGATCACCTCCGATCAGGTGATTGGCGGCCAGCCCTTTGCTTTCAGCGCCGCCACCGCCGGTAAAAAGCGCCTGCAAATCATCCTGCTCGGCGACAGCACCACCGAGGCGGGCATCCCGAAAAGGCTCGCGCCTGACGAGCCGCAGCTCGAAGACACGCTGCGCATCCTGCTCGCCGCGCAGCCCGATCTGCCGCCAACGGATGTTTATAACGAGGGCGTCAGCGGCGAGTTCATCCGCCGGTTGCTCGACACGCGCTATGACAAAGCCGTGAAGTCCAAGCCGCAGGCCGACTACATTTTCATCCGCTACGGCCTCAATGA
>CANJVS010000471.1 GCA_947477755.1 Verrucomicrobiaceae bacterium
GGTGCTGACCGCCTGTTCCCGCGCTTTGTGATGGTCGGTCTGCCTGCCGGCATGACGGGTGTGATCATTGCCGCCGTTCTTGCCGCCGCCATGTCCAGCCTGTCGTCGGGGATGAACTCCTCCTCTCTGGTCATCACGGAGGACTTCATTGTGCGCTTTCGCAGCAAGCCGCTGACCGATCTCGGGCGCATGAAACTGGCGCGCTGGATTTCAGTCAGCATCGGTATCGCGGTGATCCTGATCAGTCTGTTGGTGAGTCAGATTGAGGGCAATCTTCTGGATGTCTGCTACCGGGCCGTCAATCTTCTCACCGCGCCGTTGTTCGTGCTTTTTTTCATGGCCATGTTTGTTCGCTGGGCCACGACCTTCGGCGCGCTGCTGGCGGCCCTGGCAAGTGTGACGACGGCGGTGTGCATTGCTTATTCCGCAACGCTTGGATTGCCGCCAATCAGCATCATGTGGATCATGCCGGGATCACTCGTGGTCGGCGTGGTGTTCGGCAGTGTGGCGAGCCTGCTGCCCATCGGGCTTCCTTCAAAGCTCAGCGGGACTCGCGGATCGGTGAACCGCGGAGATTAGCGCACAATTAAAGATCGCATCAGCGTTTCATCTTGCGCTACAAAGTTACAGCCCATGACCATCACGAACTCAACCGATCCAGCCGCTGACATTCGCCCTTTGCCGAGGGCCTGGCTGATTGTCGGACTGCTGTGGGGTGTGGGCTGCCTGAATTATCTGGATCGCAACATGCTCACGACGATGCGTGATTCGATCAAGACAGCGATCCCCATGGGTGATGATGACTTCGGCATGTTGTTCACGGTCTTCCTTGTTGTTTATGGCCTGCTCAGTCCGCTGGGTGGCTGGTGTGCGGATCGTTTCAGCCGCAGCCGGGTGATTTTAATCAGCCTCGGCGTGTGGTCGGCGGTGACACTGGCCACGGCGTATGTGCAGACCTATGAGCAACTGCTCGCCACCCGTGTGCTGATGGGAGTGAGTGAAGCCTGCTACATCCCCGCCGCGCTCGCTTTGATCGCGGACTATCATCGCGGCAGCACGCGCTCGCTGGCCACGGGCATCCACATGAGCGGCATTTATGCCGGCGTGGCCCTCGGGGGCATGGGCGGATGGATGGCGGACAATCACGGCTGGTCGTCCGGCTTTACCACCTTTGGTGTTGTGGGGCTCGTGCTCGCGGCGGTTCTGGCGCTGAGTCTGCGTGATGTGCCAGCCGCTCATCACGCCAATGCCGGCAAGGCAAAGGTGCATCCAATGGATACGTTTCGAGCCCTGGGTGGCAGCGGCACCTTCTGGATCATTGCGCTGCACTGGGGACTGCTGGGCTTTGCCGGCTGGGCCTTCACGACATGGATGCCCACCTTTTTGCGCGAGCACTACCACCTTTCTCAAACCAAGGCCGGGTTCACGGCCACGGCCTACATGCAGGTTGCTGCATTCACCGGTGTACTCGTCGGCGGTGCCTGGGCGGATCGCTGGAGTCGCACGCAGCTTCGCGGGCGTGTGTGGGTGCCGATGATTGCGCTGACGCTTGCTTCTCCGTTTGTGCTCCTGACCACTCACACCGAGGCGCTGTGGTTCGCCATCATCTGCCTCATCGTGTTTGGTTTCGCCCGCGGTTGCTCGGACTCAAACATGATGCCCATCCTCTGTCAGGTCGCGGAGCCGCAGCATCGGGCCACCGGCTATGGCATGCTGAATTTCTTCAGCTGCTGCATCGGCGGCGTGGCGGCCTACCTCGGCGGATGGCTGAAGGAGCACCAGGTGGATCTGAGTTACCTGCTCATGGGCTCGGCAATCGGTGTGCTGATCAGCGGCCTGCTGCTGGCCTTGGTCAAACCCACACGGCGCGGCTAAAAACTCACATCCTCTATGACCAGCGACCCCAATCCTCTGCCATACACTGACACCAAGCCTGTCGGAGCCTCGGACTTTTACATGGCCATCAATGCCACCTTTCGCTTCATCCATCGCCGTTTTGGAATGGAAGGTTTGAGGCAATACTGGACGGATCTGGGAGCACGTTACTTTTCACCGGTGAGCGCCAAATGGAGGGCGGGCGGCAGCTCCGCCATCGCCGCCCACTGGCGTGCGTTCTTTGCCGCTGAACCCGGCGCTGAAGTGGAGGTTCAGGAAAGTGCTGATTGCGTGGTCGTGGAGGTGAAGACCTGTCCTGCGATCAAGCATTTGCGCGACAATCAGCGCGAAATCATCCCGGCTTTCTGCCAGCATTGTTACTTCATCAATGAGGCCATCGCCGCACCTGCCGGGTTCACGGCGCGGGTCACCGGTGGCAATGGTTCATGCCGGCAAACCTTTCATCCAGGTGATGCCCGGGTGCCAGCTCAAGATTTAAACAACATCAAGGAGGCCACGTCATGCTAGGCTGTTACGATTTCTGCGGGCACTACGAATGGACTTTCGCCTGGCTCGATGACAAGGGTGGCCACGATCTGGTGCGTGAGTATTGGGACGAGGCGATTCATCGCGATTCGCAGACCCATGCGCGGGATCTGATCATGGGGCAGGGCATTGAGGGCATGAAAAAATATTGGTCGCACACGCTTGATCATGAGGCCGCTGGGTTTGCCATCACGCATGGGGAGGATGTCATTCGCATCGACATGCTGGAGTGCCCGTCGAAGGGTTTTCTGATTCGCAATGGGCTCGCTCAATACCCGGATTATTGTGATCACTGCATGGGCTGGATCGGTCCGCTGATGAAGGAGGCCGGATTCGTCATTGACCATGAGCACAACCATCGCGGCAGATGCTGGTGGGAGATGCGCAGCCGGGAAAACCTGGCGCCTGCAAGCGCCTTGGGTGAACTCGCCGGTGCCAATGACGTGCGGTTGCGTGACGACTGGAAATCCGGGCCGATCGACCACTATGAGCAGTCGACAGACGCTGATGACAAGCAATGCCAAGCGGCTGTCACTTCGCCGTGTAGCCACCATCCACAGGCAGATTCACCCCCGTGATGTAGCGGGAGGCATCGCTGAGCAGAAAGATGACCGAACCGCCGAGATCACGGTCATCGGCCATGCGATTGAGCATGGTGTGCTCGCAATAGCGGGACAGGAAGGGCTCGGGTTGGTTGTTGAAAAAACCGCCGGGTGCCAGGCAGTTCACCCGGACGCTCGTCGGTCCGTAGAGCGCCGCGTAGAAGCGGGTGAGATTCACCATGCCGCCTTTATGGAAAAAGTAATCGGGCGGCATGTCGCCCATGTTCGTGCCGGTGTAGAGTTCATAGCTCGGCCCGATCATGCCCTGAATGCTGCCGATGTTCACGATGCTGCCACGTCCGGCTTCGGCCATGGTTTTGCCAAAATGACGATGCATGAGCATCACGCCCGTGGCGTTCAC
>CANJVS010000472.1 GCA_947477755.1 Verrucomicrobiaceae bacterium
CACGATCAATTGATCATCAGCGGAGCGGCCAACCTGGGCGGCACATTGCAAATCACCACGCCCGGTGGAGCACGCCCTGCCGTGGGTAGCAGCTTTGACATCATCAACGCAGGCAGCGTTACAGGTCAGTTCGCCACCGTGGTCAACCCTTTCACCGGCCCGGGCACGTTGGTAAAGCTCGTCGTTGATTACTCCCCGACGTCTGTCGTGGTGAATGCCGTGCAGAACAGTTTTCAAAATGCGCTCAGCCTCATTCCGCTCACGCCGAATCAAACGGCAACGGCTGGTGCGTTAGATTCTGCTTTGACGGATGTGCGGCAGACAGCGGTGCTGAACTACCTCAACAATCTCAACATCAACGCCGTGCCTCATCAGCTCGACAAAATCGCTCCAGAAGAGCTGACCGCCATCTACAGCATCTCCTTTGCCCAGCTCGACACTGAAGTGCTCAGCGTGCAGCAGCGCCTGGCCTCCATCCGCAACGTGGTCCGAAGCGAAGCCCCTGCTTACACCAGCGGCAAAGGTGTCGTGCTCGGCGGCTCGATCTCTCCGACGATCTCACCAGATGACAACCGCTATGGCTTCTTTGCCAATGCGACAGGCCAATACGCCAGCCTCGGAGACACCTCGAATGCCAATGGTTTCGACGTGCAATCGGTCGGTAGCACCATCGGTGCCGATGTGCGTTTGGATGAGCATTGGGTGCTTGGTCTTATCCTTGGTTATGCACGATCCAGCAGCGATCTTGCAGGCGGTGGCTCGCTCTCTGCTGATGGTGTACGCTCAGCCGTGTATGCCATGTATCAAAGAGGTTCCTTTTACACCGAGCTCATGGTCGGCGGCAGCTACAATAGCTACGACACGGAACGCGGCGCTCTGGGGGGCATCGCTAAGGGCAGCACCAGCAGTTCCAGTTTCGATGCCTACCTCGGTACGGGATACGACATCCACATGGATCAATGGACCATCACCCCCATAGCCTCCCTGCTTTACAGCGCTGTCAGCATCGACGGTTTTAATGAATCTGGTTCACTGCAACCGCTACGCATCGACTCACAGAATCAGAGTTCGTTACGCTCACGCATCGGCCTGCGTGCCGCTTACGCGGCTCGCTGTGGCAATGCCCTGGTCACCCCATCCCTCAGCCTGCAATGGCAACATGAGTTTCTGGATAACGAACTCGCCATAAGGTCGAGTTTCGCCAACGGCGCTGGCAGCCCCTTTACCGTTCATGGCCCAGCCATCGGCCGCGACAGCGCGCTCGTCACCTCAGGCGTTAATGTCGCCTGGAGTCGCTACGCCGTCTATCTCGCTTACCAGGCACAGATGGGCCGCCGTAATTACGAAAGCCACACCTTGCTCGCCGGCTTCCGTGTGAGCTGGTAAATTCGGTGCCTGTGGTATTCACAAAGCGCTGCGATTGAATCACACCTGGGATGGGTGGCGAATCCCAGTCATCCGATGGTCTATTGAATCTACGAGCTGAGTGAAGCCATCGGCAGTGCATGGACGGCGAGTTCAGCGGCCATGTCGGGTGAGGGGATAAACTTCGGCTCGCGACTCGGGCGGATGTGCGACTTGTCGTTGAGGAAGGTGATGAGGTGCTCGCGCAGTTCGTAGTAGCGCGGGTCTTCCATGATTTCCTTGCGGTTGCGGGGACGCTCAAAGGGGATGTTCAGGATGTCACCAACTTCAGCTTCGGGACCGTCGGTCATCATCACCACGCGGTCTGAGAGGAAGATGGCTTCATCGACATCATGGGTCACCATGAGGGTGGTGATGCGATTGCGGCGCCACAGTTCAAGCAGCACTTCTTGAAGCTCGTAACGCGTGAGCGAGTCCAGCATGCCGAAGGGTTCGTCGAGCAGCAGCATTTTTGGTTGAAGCGCAAAGGCGCGGGCGATGCCGACGCGCTGTCTCATGCCTTGGGAGAGTTCACCGGGGCGTTTGTTCATCGCATCACCGAGGCCGACGATGGTGAGGTAATATTCGGCCATCTGGCGCCGCTCCTGCTTGCTGGCGGTGAAATAGACCTGGTTCACGCCAAGCATCACATTTTCAAAAGCGGTCATCCAGGGCAGCAGGCAGGGCGACTGGAACACGATACCGCGATCAGGCCCCGGACCGGCGGCTTCTTTGCCGGCGAGGATCATGTTGCCTTGGCTCAAATCGCTGAGGCCTGCGACCATCATGAGCACGGTGCTTTTTCCACAGCCGCTATGGCCAATCAGCGTGGCGAACTCGCCTTCCTTGAGCTTCAGGTTGAAGTTTTTAACAATCGTCGCCGGACCTTTGGGGGTGTCGTAGGTTTTCCAGAGACGATCCAACTCGAGCATTTTTGGATTCGGAACACTCATGCAACCACCTCCACTTCTTCACGATGGTTATCCGAGCGGCGTTTGGGTCCCCGGCGGTTGAGGAATTCCATGCTATTGGTGCTGTTGAGATCTTCCGGAAGGATGTCGGGCAGGCTGAGTTTGACGGATGATTTCACTTTGTTGCGTCCCTTGGCGTCGAGCAGAGTGGTGATGAGTTGAGTGCGCAGTTTCTTGAAGCGCGCGTCGTGATTGATGGCCTTGCGGTCGCGCGGCCGTTCGATGTCCACGATCATCGGCTCGCCCAGTGTGGCGGGGGATGTCGGGAGCAGCGGGATGACCTTGTCGGCAACAAGGATGGCTTCGTCAGGATCGTTGGTGATCCAGATGACGGTGGTTTTGTTGTTCAGCCAAATGTCGGCAATTTCATCCTGTAACTGGGCGCGTGTGAGGGCGTCGAGAGCGCTCAAAGGTTCATCCATGAGCAATACCTTCGGCTGCATGGCAAGGGTGCGTGCGACAGAGACGCGCTGGCGCATGCCGCCGGAGAGTTCCCGGGGCAGTTTGTGCGCGGCGGGCGTGAGTTTGACCATCCCGATGTATTTGGCAATGTGCTCCTTTCGCCGCTCCGGCGTCCAGTCTTTGAAAACTTCATCAACGGCGAGGGCAATGTTCTCCTCGACCGTGAGCCAGGGAAGTAAGGAGTAGTTTTGAAAAACCAGGCCGCGATCCGGTCCGGGTTCCGTGATGACTTTTCCTTCAATCAAGGCGGAACCGGTGTCAGGCTTCACCAGGCCGGAGATCAGGTTGATCAGCGTGGATTTCCCCGATCCTGAGTAACCAACGATGACGACGAATTCGCCCTCCTCGACCGAAAGATTGATGTTCCGGAGCACTTCCGTGCGATTGCCCGGATTCCCAAAGCCCTTGGATGCGTTCTTGATTTCGATAAACGGCATGTCGGAATGTGTGTGGAGATTCAAGCGGTTTTGAACCGTGATTCGATAACGCTCATCAGGCGGTCCAACACGTAACCGACGACGCCGATGGTGAGGATGCAGAGGA
>CANJVS010000473.1 GCA_947477755.1 Verrucomicrobiaceae bacterium
CCGGGCTACATCTACCGCGTGGTGCAGAAGTTCAAAAACAATGGCGCCGGGGTTCGTGGAGATTTGGCGGCAGTTGTTACACAGATACTGCTCGATGGAGAAGCCCGCCGCAGCAGTGTCACCCAGACTTCCACCACCTTTGGCAAGCAACGGGAGCCTCTGATGCGTCTGACCGGTCCTGCGCGCGCTTTCAAGGCAACCAATTATACCGGAACGTACACGCAGTTGACCGGTGTTAATTCCAACAAACTCCGCATCGTCACTTCGATCCCGAATGATTTCAGTTCAGGGTTCACGGTCGCGCTGGACTTTCAGGGCAACTACACGACGCCGATGCCGAGCGTGCCGAATCCATCCACCAATCCCACCAGCACAAATTACATCATCAACTCGACGCTGGGGATCGCGAGCACGACAACGGACATTGCCAGCATTGATGCAGCCGCCAGTCCGACTCTGGCGCGTGTTCATACCGTGCAGCCTCATGGCCTGTCCTCCGGCAACGCGGTCATCATCACCGGTTTGACGGGTGGAACTTTCATTGTTTCCACAGGCGGCACCACCGCCGCCCCGCTCACGACACAGCGGATCATTACCGTCGTCGATGCGCTGACTTTTGATGTTCAGGGCGTCAGTTGCACGGTGGCCCCGACCAGTGTTGGCTCCGCTAAAATGATCAGCAACCCGTGCAAGATCACCACCGTGCAGAATCACGGGCTGACCACGGGTGACAGCGTAACCATCAGTGGAACCAGCGGGACATTCTCCCCGGCCATCAGCAGTGGTACTTTCAGCGTGACGGTGGTCGATCCGGTTTCATTCACCGTCCCGTCCAACTGCACGGTCGCATCTGCTGTGAACACGGGCAGTTTAGTCGGTGCGACGACTCTGGATGTCACTGCCACGGGCATGACCAACGCGACTTACACGCAGGCTGCCGGCAGTAATATTCTGACAGTGAATACCGGAGGTCCTCCGACCAATCAGACGGTTCCGGGCACGACGGTGAACATCATTGGCATCACCGCTGGCAACCCATGCACCGTGACAACGGGTGCCGCGCACAACCTTGTTAGTGGCGGCGTGGTCTCCATCGCGGGTGTTTTTGACGGGACATTCACCACCGCGATCACCGGCACCTTCATTCCCACGGTCATTGATGGGACTTCGTTCACGATTCCCGTGGAGTGCACGGTCGCACCCACGGTTTTTGGCACATCGACCAAACTTGTCAGGAGTCGCGTCTACCTGACTTTCCTCACGCAGACGACAGCTGGCGGGGCACCCATTCCTGTGGATGGGGTCTTTGATGTGTTGAGTGCCAATGGCGGCACTTCCTTCACTCTGATGACCGCTGACACGCCGGCAACGGCTCGTGGCGGCAACACGCTCCTGCCAAAGTTTACCACCAGTTACACGCTGAGCGGGACGAATATTAACTTCAACACCAACGTGAATCACAATCTTCAGGTGGGTAACAAGATCTGGGTGGATGTGCCTGTGGTGGGCAGTCCTGTGACAGATGCTGAATACGCGATTTCCGCGATCACTGACGAAGATCACTTCACCACATCTAGGACACCGAACCCGGCGAATGGCGGCACCTATCCCAATCCGTCCGGCTCCAACAATGGCATTACCATTTACCCGTTGGTGGCACCTCCTCTGGGGCGATCAGGTTCAGTCGTCATCAATCAAAGCACCTACAATCTCGGTTCCACGGAAAGCACCATTTCACAGTCGCCTCTGAATTCACCGACGGTGTTCAATTACTTCTTCCCGAACTACAAATTCCCCGGGACGCTTGCTAATAATGGCCTGGACTCACCGGAGTTTCAGCTCACCACGGACACGAACGTGATGAATCTGACCAACAGCCTCACCAACATGATCATTGGCACGGGCGGTGGTAACGGCAATCTCAACGGGCTCTCCAGTTTCAATAACGGCAGCGGAACAATCGTCATGAACATCGAGCCCTACATGGCCGATCTCAAGACCAGTGAGGCAGGGATTTCGGGTCTGATTGACGAGCTTGCCATTCTACTGATTGGGGCACCTCTGGATCCAAGTCCCAAGACCAGGATTCTGAACTTCGTGAACCACAAGAATGGCAGCAACGTGCTCGATTACCTGCCCTACACGACACCGACAAATCTGCAGAGACGTGACCGCGTGCGTGCTGTCATCCACCTTATCATCACCTCCGCAGCATACGCTGTTCAGAAATAGCCGAAGACCTATGAAGACGGAACCTCACTTCAATATCTCGCGCCGGAGCTTCCTCCGCCGCGCCGCCCCGGTCGCCCTCGGTGCCAGCGCGATGAGCAATTGCCTGCGTAATCTGCATTTGATCAACTCCGCAATGGCCGCCGACTCCACAGGTTACAAGGCACTCGTCTGTGTTTTCCTGGCAGGCGGCAACGATTCCAACAATCTGATTATTCCAACGATTGCCTCGGAGTATGCCAGTTACGCCACAATCCGCACACCTGTGCTGGCACTGCCCAATGCGGTGGCCGGGAACAACGCGACGGCGCTGGCCTTGAACAAATTGAACTCCGATGGTCACGACTACGCCCTGAATCCGGCAATGTATGAACTGGCGCAGATGTTTAATCAGACCGCTGGATACAATGATCTCGGCAAGGTTGCCGCCGTGTTGAACAGTGGACCACTCGTCTTTCCAATGACCAAGGCGCAGTATCTCGCCAACTCGATCAAGAAACCGCCGCAGCTTTTTTCCCATGCCGATCAGGTCACACATTGGCAGACCTCTCTACCTGATCAGCCCATCTCTTCGGGTTGGGGCGGCCGAATCGCGGATCTGGTGCATGATGCCAATCCAAAGAATGGATCACTGGATGTCCTTTCGACCTGCATCACCGTTTCAGGCACGAACACCTTCCAGGTTGGAAACTCAGTGCAACAGTATTCCGTCAGCACGGGCGGCGTTGTTTCTCTCTCCAATCCAAGTAATCCCTCGTCGGCAGCCAGCGCGCGTGATGCAACGCTCAAAGCCATGCTTGGTGATGACAAGGGCCATGTGAATCCTTTCACCAGCAATTACGCCAAGGCATTGGACAACACCCTTGCCGCCGGTTCCGGTTTGAGTGCCGCACTCGCCAGTTCGCAGATGGCCTCCTATTACACCACGATCGGCAATTGGAGCAAGACGGGCACTGCGCATCAAGTGGTCACTCCGAATGGTGGTTCAACGTTCACGTCTGGACTCATGCAGCAGCTCAAGATGGTGGCGCAGATCATCGAAGCCGGTTCACGCGCCGCAGGCGTCAGTAACGGACTGGGGATGAAGCGTCAGGTCTTTTTTGTGCAGGTGGGCGGCTATGACACCCACACCGGCCAGACAAATGCAGC
>CANJVS010000474.1 GCA_947477755.1 Verrucomicrobiaceae bacterium
AATGCGCCGTTGAGAAATAAGAACAGCACTGGACCTTTGACGGACTTGTCGATCGCTGCGCGGCGAAGATTGTCTGCCTGAAGGTCCATTTCTGCGGATGAGTGAGTCGTCTGCATCGGGAAAAGAATCGTCCGTTACTTGGTGGCCGGGGCTGCCGGGGTGGTTGCGGGATTGGCAGCGGGAGCAGGCGCAGGGACTGCTGCAGCGGCCTGCTTGAGTTGTGTCGGGGAGCCCGGCACAACCTGAGTGCTGACGGCGGGCTTGCGGGCCTGAAGGGTTTCAAGCGCCTTGGTGAAAAGTGCGTCCTTTTTGGAGGCTTCATTCAGGCCCATCTTGGCAATCAATGCGGTCTGTGCCTTGGTGATTTCCTCTGCGTTGGCGAGGCGCTCAGGAGCGCGGGGATCCACGACTCCCTGTTTGGCACCCAAAGTTTGGATGACAAGAAAAAGCACGGCAAAGCTGGCAAAGGCCCCCAGCACCCACAGGAAAGTGGCGCCGGTTTTGGAGGTGTTCGCGGGGAAAAACATGGGGCAGATCAGTTAACAACGTTAGCAGACTCAAGGAGGCGAGGATCGCGGCAGGGATAAAGGCTGTAGCGCGACAAGCTGCGCAGGAAGAGGAAACCAAGAGTGCCAACCAAGGCACAAAGAGCTACGACATCACCCACCCACGCACCGGGAACAACAACTCCAACGCCGAGTGACGGGCCGCGCTCAGGGATGACATTCCAGTAGATATCCACGAGGTGCATGAACAGAATCCACAAACAAACGGCACTGATCACGGCCGGGTTCTTTTTGCGCGGCTGGGAAAGCAGCAGAACGAAGGGACCGATAAAGTGACCGATCACCATGAAAATTGAGACCAACTGCCAGCCACCCGTGTTGCGGGTGAGGTAGAAGCGCGTCTCTTCGGTGATGTTGGCATACCAGATGAGGAAATACTGACTGAAGGCGATGTAAGCCCAAAAAATGGTGAAGGCCAAAAGCAGTTTGCCCATCAGGTGATAATGCTCGGCTGAGACCACCTTTTGCAGATAACCAAGACCACGTAGCCATGTGACCAGAAGGATCGTAAGTGCCATCGATGACCAGGCGCAGCCTGCAAAGATGTAAACACCCCACATGGTGGAGAACCATGAATAATCCAAAGTCATCAACCAATCCACCGCAGCAAAGGTGATGGTGAGAGCATAAAAGAGCATCCAACGACAGCAAAAGGCGCGAGCCTTGATCGTGTGCTTGATGTCTCCGTCCTGATCCTGGCGGACTGATTTAGAGCGCAGCGTGCGGGCGATATGCCAGAGAACGAAGAAGTAGAAGAAGAAGCGGAAGGTCCAGAAATTGATATTCAAGTAGCCAAACTTGGCGACCAGAACGTGCAGATGGGGATTCGTTTCGGCGGCGTGATGCAGAGCCTCCTTCAAGGTGCCCAAATGCTCGCCCACATGCTGAGCCGCTTCACGGTGGTGTCCCATCCATTCATACAATGGCTTCTGGACGGCCGGAGCGAGCAATGGAAGACCGAGGATGGCCAGGGGCAGCGCCATGTTGGCCAACTGCTCCCAAAGGCGACGGAGCGCCACGCCCCAGCCTGAGTTGGACGCGTTGTGCAAAAGAATCCAGAAGCAACCGCCGCAGACAAAAGTGAAGCAGAAGAAGAAAGCGAACAGCCAGGAATAGGCGAAGTTATCGACATCCTTGAAAAACAGGAACAAGGAACCGGCGAGACCAAGCGCGCCAATACCGCCAAGCGCATTGATAAGCTTGGCTCCCTTGGCCGGCTCAAACTTCTCGCCGCCCTTGGGTAGATCGTTAAATGTGACGTGGTGACTCATGCCTAAATTGCGCGCGTGTTACTGAACGGAAACATTGCCTTCTTTAACCGCCACCTGCAGGGTGCGGATATAGGCCACGATGGCCCAGCGGTCACGAACAGTGAGGTTGCCGCCATAGGAACCCATGAGGCCTTTGCCATTCGTGATCACATCAAACATCGCTCCGTCCGCCCGGTAAGCGCCCGCATTCGCTGAGTCCATGGAACCAGCCTGATGGAAATTAAAAGCAGTCAGGATGCCATACTTGGAGGTCAGCCCCTTACCGTTGCCGGAAGCGCCATGGCATACCGAGCAATAAATGTTGAACTGGCGTTCACCGCGCTGAAGCAGCGATTTGTCGAGAGCCAGTTCGGAAGGCAGGCCATCGCCATAAAAGTCACCGACCTTACCTGTGTTGTAATAATCAAGACCGTTGGTAAAACCAAACATCGGAGGCTTTGAATCCGTTGCGGAAGCAGGTTTTGCCGGCACTTCGAAACCGATTGGCACCGTGTGTTTCACCGGCAGGCGAGCACCCGAACCGTCGGCAAAGAAGTCATTTTTGACCTGATATTTGACCTTCGCTTGATGGTCCATATCCGGGAAAATCTCGATCGGCGGCAGCTCAGACTTGCTACCGCGCGTGCCGAAAGCCGCAACCACGATGGCGGCGACGAAAATGTAACTGAGGAAGAAGTATTTCAACATGGCAGGTCGGCAAAGAGCCTTTCAGGTGCTTGTGAAAAATTTCACAAGCACGCGGAGATTAGAAACTTGGAGCCGGAATGCAAGAACGATTTCTGTTTTTGTCCGCTGTCTTGATCTACCCACCCTTGGTTGCGTTTTCGCAGCAGGTTGAGTTTCCTGTTTTATCTACTGTCACGACTGGCTCCATAAGGCCGGAAAGCTCATTTAAGGCTGCCCCCGCCGTGATCAAACCAACTCGTCATGCTTGTCTGCCCGCCCTTTTTCCAAATCCAAATTTGGCGTCGCTCCGAACGGATCGGACCATGCCTCCGGTAAGGCTGAATGAGGGCGTGCAGACTCCCACTCCAGACTCCGGGCCTGAGCGGGAGAGCCTAGATTCGATTAGCGCGCCGCCTTGCCCTTGCCTTCTGTGGGCTTTTTGAGAGCTCCCGCACGCTTCTGCTGGGCGGCTTTGATCTCATTCTGGCGTTTCGCAGCCTGCCCTTCCAGGCCGGCTGGGTTGGATGGATCAGTGATCATCGGGAAGGAATCCGTGCGGAATGGCGTCAGCGGCAGGCCCTCGGTGGAAAACACATTGGCCACAGGATTGTCGCTCCATGCGTAACGCACTGCCACGGGTTGCGGCACCTGCGGACTGCTGACTTCGATCTGGTTCGTGCCCTGCTTGGAGCCACCGATGATGCTCGCCTTGGCCCAAGTCCACTTTTTGTCAGCGCCGCAAATAGCGAAACCCCTGACTTCGTCGACATCGACCGTGCGCAGTCCCTTTGGTGCGTTATCGAAAGTGAGCAGAGCCTTGCCGCCCTCGATCTTGACGTCTTTGAACTCGGGGCTGCGAAAAACCATGGGTAAT
>CANJVS010000475.1 GCA_947477755.1 Verrucomicrobiaceae bacterium
ACACGACGATGGGCCTCATGATGGCCGGGACGGGTGTGTTGTTTCCATTTTTCTCGCCGATCATCGGCTGGCTCGGCGTGGCTCTGACCGGCAGCGACACCTCTTCGAACGTGCTCTTTGGCAACCTGCAGCAAGTCACGGCTAACCAATTGCATCTCTCACCCATTCAAATGGCCGCCGCAAACAGCTCCGGCGGGGTGATGGGCAAGATGATCGATGCGCAAAGCATCGTCGTCGCCAGCGTGGCGACCGGTGGTCATGCTGACAGCCCCGATGCCGGCACGGTGCTGCGCAGCGTCTTCTGGCATAGCGTGGCGCTGGCGCTGCTGATGGGATTGCTGGTGATGGCACAGGCCTACTGGATGCCGTGGATGATCGTGAAGTGATCCGCGATTGCGTGACAAAGGGTGACTCGCCAGCAGCGTATTGATCGTCCACACTTCTCCATGCTCACCCGCCGCCAGTTACTTCAGACCGCCGGACAAGGTTTCGGCGCTCTCGCCTTTGCCTCGCTGGAAGCGGCAGAGACTTCGCACCGCTCGCAAGTCATCGTCCCAAAGGCGAAACGCGTGATTCAACTCTTCATGGGCGGTGCGGCATCGCACATCGACCTCTTCGACTACAAGCCGGCTCTCATCAAACACCACGGTGAAGAGTCGAATTTCGGTGAAGCCGTGGAGGCCTTTCAAAATGGACTCGGGCCCTGGAAGAAACCGGTGTGGGACTTCAAGCCCTATGGTCAGTGCGGAAGAATGCTGAGCGAAGCCGTGGCACCACTCGGCGCTTGTGCCGATGACATGGCCTTTGTGCATAACATGATCGGAAAGACCGGTGTGCATTCACAAGCCACCCTGCTCCAGGCCACCGGCTTCAATCTGCCCGGTTTTCCAGGCTTTGGTTGCTGGGTAAGCTACGGCCTGGGGTCATTGAGTGACAATTTGCCTGCCTTTGTCGTACTGCCGGATCATCGCGGCTTTGCATCCAACGGACCGAAAAACTGGGACTCGGCTTTTTTACCGTCAGAGAATGCAGGGACGATCATTTATCCGGGCGCAGAGACACCCATCACGGATTTGTTTCCACACAAGGCCGGGCGCTACATCTCGAAAAAATCCGATCGCGAAAGTTTTGAACTGCTTGAGCAATTGAATCGCCAGCACATGCAGCAGCGCGCGGAAGACAGCCGCCTCGACTCACGCATCAAGAGCTACGAACTCGCCGCCAAGATGCAGCTGGCCGCACCTGAAGCCCTGGACATCAGCAAGGAGTCCTACGCGATGAAAGCGATGTATGGCATTCAGGAACACCGCAAAGTCTGGCCCACGGAGATCAATCCCGAGGAGGAAGCCGACTACATGGGACGCAAGTGTCTTGCCGCGCGCCGGCTGCTGGAGCGCGGCGTGCGTTTCGTCCAGATCTGGAGTGGGAACGACAACGGCTTTCCACGCCGCAACTGGGACAGTCACGAAGATGTCGAGCGCGACCACGGGCCGCTGGCATGGGGCATGGCCAAGGCCGTCAGCGCCATGATTCTTGATTTGAAACAGCGCGGCCTGCTTGATGACACCATCATCTTGTGGACCACGGAGTTTGGTCGAATGCCCAGCACGCAAGGTGGCAGGGGTCGTGACCACAATCCCTACGTCTTCACCAACTGGCTCTGTGGCGGTGGCATCAAGGGCGGTGTGGTCGCGGGCGAGAGTGATCAATGGGGCTACAAACCGCTCGACCGCGCCAATCCAACAACCTGCTACGACATTCATGCCACGATGATGCACCTGCTCGGCATCGATCACACCAGGCTCACGATGCGGCACAACGGCATCGACCGCCGTCTGACGGATGTGCATGGTCACGTGATCAAGGACCTGCTTGCCTAACCAACTTGTGCGCGCTGACGCAGCCAGTGATCAGCGATGATCAGATGCACCATCGCCTCGACCATGGGCACTGCGCGAGGCAGCACACAGGCATCGTGACGGCCACGGGCAGAGAGGGTGGTGTCCTCGCCGGTGTTGGTGACCGTCTTTTGCTCGCGCAAAACCGTCGCGGTCGGTTTGAAGGCGACGCGGAAGACAATCTCTTCGCCATTGCTGATCCCGCCCTGAATTCCACCGCTGCGATTGCTGCGGGTGCGGACCTTTTTGCCATCCATGAAGAACTCGTCGTTATGCTCCAGGCCTGTCATGTGAGTTCCTGCAAAGCCGCTGCCAATTTCGAAGCCTTTCGTTGCCGGCAAACTCATCATGGCTTTGGCAAGATCGGCTTCCAGCTTGTCAAAGACTGGCTCGCCGAGACCGGGGGGCACACCACGCACCACACACTCGATGACACCACCAACACTGTTTCCCTCACTGCGCACTTTTTCAATAAGGGCAATCATGGGCTCAACAGCCTGCGGATCACAGGTTCGAACGATGTTGGATTCAATAGCTTCTGCGGTGAGATCAGCACCGGCGGGCACCACGGCCTCGATGTCCTTGATGGTCTTGACGTAAGCAAGGCATTCGTAGCCATTTAAACTCTGCTGGAGCACTTTTCGGGCGATGGCCCCTGCCGCGACACGCCCGATGGTTTCACGCGCGCTGGAGCGGCCTCCTCCCGAGATCGCGCGGATGCCGTATTTCGCATCGTAGGTGTAATCGGCATGACTTGGCCGATAAGCTTGGGCCATCTCGGTGTAGGCCGAAGGCCGCTGATCTGTGTTGCGGACAAAAATACCTATGGGCGTGCCAAGTGTCCGGCCATCAAGGACCCCGGAAAGAATCTCCGCTTTGTCGTCTTCCTTGCGTGGCGTCACGATCTTGCTCTGTCCAGGGCGGCGTCGATCTAGCTCATGTTGAATGTCCTCGACAGTCAAAGGAACAAGCGGCGGGCATCCATCAATCACGACTCCAACGCCTGGGCCATGGGATTCGCCCCAGGTGCTAATGCGGAAGAGTGTGCCGAGGCTGCTGGACATAGGGTGTGTATGATGGAGGGCGTCTGTCGATGTGCAAACGTTCAGAGCTTTTGCATGGTTGTTACGCTTTCACACAATCTCTATGATTGGAGAATGATTCTAGCAGGAATCCTCCTTAACCGTATAGGCTGGGCATAACTGCAATAAGGCTGTTCCTTGCACCAACTGAGCCTGTTCCACGTCGTTCGGGCAGTGGATAAAATTGGGCATAGCTTGTGAGGTGTCATCAACAAGTCGCAGTTTTGAAGGTTCTTCGCAGAGCTGAGTGACTTGTTGGTTCGTTTGCTCACAATGAATTCAGGAAACTTCACTGGCGGATTGATCGGGTTTGGAGCTTTCCAGGATCAAAGGAAGATGCTCGGAGGCAAGGGCACTGCGTGCCGCGTCAACTTCCGCTTCCTTTTTGCTGCGT
>CANJVS010000476.1 GCA_947477755.1 Verrucomicrobiaceae bacterium
CCATGTTCAGAATCACGCCTCCGCCTTCCTGCTTCATGAATTGCCGCACCGCCGCACGATTGGAGAGAATGACCGAATTCAAATTCAGATCGAGCGTGTAGCGCAGCCCGTCATCCGTCATCTCATGCAGTGGTCCGTCACCTCGCGAACGACCACTGCCGCCGGCCACATGGTATAGCGCGTCCAGTCGTCCAAACGACTGCACCGCAAGCGCCACCGCACGCTCCGCCGTCTCCGGCAGCGAGGCATCGCCCGCCAGGCCGCGCGCGCTGTCGCCAAGCAGATTCAGCGCCGCCTGCACATTCGATTCAGATCGGCTAGACACAACCACCCGCGCCCCATTCGCCACCAGCGCCTGAGCCGCTGACAAGCCCAACCCCGTGGTGCCGCCCATGACGACCACCACCAGACCTTCAACATCATATCGCGCGTTCATTGGTCGCAGATGATGAAAAGCCCGCGCCCTCTCACAATGCCAAACTGCGGATGACAAGTTTCGCGGCTGGATAGAGCAAGGGTGGCGAGGTCACTTCTTTTCTTCGATGTCGAGGATTTGGAAGTCAGGCAGCGGCGGTTTTCCCACAGGCTTTAGAAATGATTCAGGCAAATGCAATGATCCCTCTCGTTTGTCCAGCCGCACGATATTAACACTATTATCAATACGTCCGATGATGATGCTTCCACGCAGCCAAGCCCGTCCTCTCAGAGGCTTTTCACGCTGATCTGAAAGCCATGTTGGAGGCCACATGTTACTCCGCGCATTCTCCATGAGGAATGGGTAGTGCCCAGGGTCGGACGATCTCAATTTCGCGATCATCATCCAATGATTCTCACCCGCTGAGACTGCTTCGAGATAGCTTGGATGTTGTCCGATGTTCCCATCGGCTATGAATGGGCTGGCTATAGCACTAAAGATTCGTTCATCTTCGATGATTTGTTCTCGAATCAATTCTCGAAAGGCGCCGTTCGCTGTGGTGATGCCAGGAACAACTTCATCAGGGAATGCCCCCTTGTGTTCTTCTGCATAAAGCCTGAGTGCCATGATGATCTGTCGGCAATTGTTAGAGGCTGATGTCTGCCTAGACTGTACGGCAGTGCCATGAAAAGTCGGTATGGCCACGCCAACACCAATCAGGCTCACGACCATAATAAATCCCCACTGCAGCCACCCCCAGCCCTTCTTCGGTTTTTCCGGCTCATTCATGCCTCAATTCAATCAGAGCGGATGGTCCAGGCAAGCTCCAATCAGGAACTCTGGTCCCTCTCCCACGAGGGGAGAGGCTAGGTGAGGGGTTGGACGGATCGGCCATGCGAATGACGTCCACCGGCCCGCCAAGCTCCCGCTCCTCACCCCAGCCCTCTCCTCGCGGAGGAGAGGGAGCCGGACTCTACAGCCCGACGGCCTTTCGCGGATTCGTGTCGAGCAGCAGTTTCAGACCGGCTTTGCTCAGGCCGAGCTTCGGATAACAAGTTTTGCGGTGGGATTGCGCATGGGCGGTGCGGTCACTTCTTTTCTTCGATGTCGAGGATGCGGAGGGGAGGGAGTGCTTGTTCTCCAGGCGGATTTAAAATTGAGGCAGGTAGGACTAACTCGTCCCCTCTTTCCATCAACTGCACGAAACTCACACTGTTGTCTAAACATCCAACGATGATATGCCCTTTATTAGCTGAGCGACCGTACCATGCTCGGCCACGGACGGCTTTCGACTGTTTGCCTTTTTTCCAACTCGGAGGCCAAGCGGCGTTCAGCGAATTCTCCATGATCAACGGACAATGGGCTAGACTATCCATGCGGAGTCCGCCAATCAACATCCAGTGATTTTCCCCAGCTTGTAGTGCCTTTAAGAAATCCGGCGCAGTTCCAATGTCGCCATCTGGCACGAACGGGCTGAACTTGGAACCAAAGATCCGTTCATCCTGGATGATGTCTTCTTGAATTAGTTTTCTGAAGGCCTGATTGGAGGTAGCTGTTGGTAGCAGGCTAGCATCAGGAAAAACTCCGTTGTTTTCAGACGCCCAAATCTTGAGTGCCATTGTGATTTGACGGCAGTTATTCGAAGCCATCGTCGATTCAGCCATGTGGCTCGTGTATTTATACAAATGCTGACAGAGGCCGAGGCCCAGCAGGATGATGACAAGGACCACGCCCCACTGCAACCACCCCCAACCCTTCTTCGGTTTTTCCGGCTCAATCATGCCTCGATTCAATCAGAGCGGATGGCTCAGGCAAGCTCCAATCAGGAACGCTGATCCCTCGCCCCCGAGGGGAGAGGTTAGGTGAGGGGTTAGACAGATCGGCCATGCGAATGACGTCCACCGGCCCGCCTGGCTCCCACTCCTCACCCCAGCCCTCTCCTCGCGGAGGAGAGGGAGCCGGGCTCTACAATCCGACGGCCTTCCGCGGATTCGTATCCAGCAGCAGTTTCAGATCGGCTTTGCTCAGGCCGAGCTGCTGCTGGCCGTTGGTCACAATGCGCGGGATGGTGACGGTGCTGCCGACGAAGTGGGAACCGTCGGGACTGCGGGCGACGAGGTCTTCGCCGATCTGGATGTCCCATCCGGCGAGTGTGAATTTGCCAGGACCGAGACGCGCGGCGGAGATGGCATCGGTGACGAAGATGGTCTTCTCCAGACCGGCGACGCGCAGGTAGTTTTGCAGCGCGAAGAAGTCGATGTGGACGCCGTCGGGGATGAAGCAGAGCCACAGCTTGTCACGCAGGGACAGGGCACGCTGGATGATGTTGTCGTGGCGATGCATGAGCATCGGGCAGCCGTTGCCGGCATGTGTGAACATCGTCAAACCATGCTCGGCGGCGGCATGCAGCACGTCCAGGCTGGGATTGCAGTGACCAGCGGAAACGGTGATGCCGTTGTTGGCCAGAAACTCGGTGACGTGGAAGTGCTCATCCTTCTCCGGGGCCAGCGTGACGATCCTGGTGAGTCCGCCTGCGGCATCGAGCAGACGCTTGGTGTCCTCAATGTTGGCGGGCTTCACACACTGCGGCGGATGCGCGCCGACATAGCCTTTTTCGGGATTGATGAAGGGGCCCTCGATGTGAATGCCGGCGATGACACTGCGCGCGAGTTCATCCTGCTCACGCAGCCGCACCAGGGTGCTCATGCGTCGCTCCAGCGTGGCGACGTCATCGGTGATGAAGGTGGCGAGGATGGAGTCGCAGTCATCTTCACGCAGACAGACGCAGGCGTGATGCAGCGCCTCTGCGGTGAGGCCGTCGCCGTTGAAGTCGGTGCCTGCATAACCATTGACCTGAAGATCGAGGGGTTTCATGCCGCCTTGATTAGCCGCTCCGCGCCGTTCTGTCAGCAGGGAGATGTGCCGAGACTTGGTGCTTTTGTGTCAGCCCTCCGCACCC
>CANJVS010000477.1 GCA_947477755.1 Verrucomicrobiaceae bacterium
TACATCGTCGCAGTCACGGACCAGAGACGACCGGCATCATCAAACGTGGTCATCACCGGTTTCGGCAATCCGGTCTCCTCGCTGGCGACGAGTTCCATTTCAAATCCTTCGGCCAGATGAAAACGCTTCAGTTCCTCCGCCGCGCTCAAGGCCACAACCTCGGTACTGTTATAGCTGATGTCGCGTGTCGTCGCCGGCACCGCCGGCTTTGGTTGCGATACGACAAATTGTTTTGCCACGGTCGCCACATCCGCCTCGGCGCCGGGAGCCAGCACGAGGTAATCGAGGCCGAGCATGTAACCGCTCTTTGCTGCCGGGTTCGCGCCCTTGACCGTGATGCGCAGACGATGCTCGCCCGGGGAAAGCGGCACCGCGGCGCCCAATGACAGCGTGCCGGTGTGAACCACGCCATTGTTGTATAAGTCGAGCGGACCCGCGAGTGACTGTTCATCGAGCGCGAAGTCGAACACACCGTAATCGATCGCCTGGGTGAATCCTGCGCCGAGGCGATACACGCCCGCCTTCACCAAAGGGAAGGCCAACTCCAACGACTCGCCCGGCTTTGCGCCCGTCCACCATAGATGCGCCGCACCGCTCCATGTGCCCTGATTGTAGCGTCGCAAATCCTGCACGCGCGCCTGGCCGCTGACCTTGCGCACCTCGAGCTTTTCGCCTTCGATGAAGAACGGCTTGTCCTCCGCAGCGGCGCGCAAGGCGACAAGTGGAAGAAAAAACCGAGCGAGCAAGGTGCGGATGTTCATGGTGGACAGAAGGTTCGATCGAATGGGCCTCGCTGCCATCATGCAGGCAAGTTGAAATCAAATACCACCACACGCTCCAGACATGGCACCACGACAGCCTTCACCTCCTCATGAATCGGATGCGGCAGATACTCATCCCGCGCTTGCGCGCTGGCGAAGGTCATGATGAAACCGTGCGTGTAGCCGTCATTCAGACCTTCAGCCGAGTCATAGGAACCGTAATGAAAATCCAGCAGCCCCGGAATGCGTCCCACCATGCCAGCCATGGCGTGGAAGCATTCTTCGATCTGGGATTCGGTGATGTGCGCTTTGAACTGGAAGCAACCGTAGTGTTTGACCTGAGGCATGGTGTTTGAAGTGAGTGAGCATCAACCATTACGCACGCGCCACTCCGGTTCCACCACGTCCCAACCCACGAAAGCCTGCCTGAAACACACTATAAATTCGCGCGGAGTTGTTGGCAAAGTAGCTGCGACTTCAGTCGCATCTGATTCGGCTAAAGCCGAAACTACTTTCGCCGCAGCGAGCGCGGTCGCATGGCAATCAAAGCCCATCAAGGGCTGCGTGTAAGTGCCGCCCGGGACCTGAGTCGCATCTGATTCGGCTAAAGCCGAAACTACTTTCGCCGCAGCGAGCGCGGTCAGTCATTGGCAAAGCCTGCCAGGAGCCCACACGCCGCCAGCGAAGCCAGAGCCATGAGGCCGTTGGGTATGAATCTTTGTCTCACCCGCCAGCGGTAGGCGAAGAGTGCAAAACAACAGCCAATGACAGCCCGTGCCGCAGGTCGCGATTCAGCCACTCCAAATCCTCCCAAAGCAGCCAGGAAAAGAGGTGCCGCCAAAAGGCAGCTCGCCATCAGCGAAGCCTTGCTTCGCGCTTTGATAAATTCAACCAAGCCGACAGTGACCAGCAGCGCGACGTAGCTCCACAGGACAAGATCAAAGTTTGCCATTGCGGCATCTATTCCCCTTCAAAATCGCGACATCAAGCTTGGAAGCGAGAATCGCCAACGGCAGTTCAACAAGCAACCGCTCTTGTTTCGCTGCCTGGTCGGGAATCTCTGCGGAAACCGTTCCAGACCGCGGATCCCGCTGCAAAACACCACTCGGAACGGCTCTCAAACAATCGACAGAAGTGCGATGCTCAGCCATGAACAGGAGGGTCACAGATGCACCTGTCCGGACGGATGCCAGACCCGGATTAGCCGGTGCCTGAAGTCCGTCGAAGTCGAAGAGATGTTTGGGACGTACTCTGGACGTGCTCTTAGTACGTTTTGCCTTCGGGGATCGCAGGCACGCCAGAGACTTCATTAAGCACCTGATCAAAATCGGCGGCGCATTGCGTGAAATGGGCATGGACAGCGCCGAACTCGCTGCCGAGAACGATGAACTGAGCGCCGAGATCGATGAGGGTTTTGGCATCGGCAGCGGAGCCGACAGGCCGGCCCCAGGCTTTGCCATGCTTACGGCAGGCGGCGGCGATTTTCTTCTGCACGTCCATCATGACGGGATCATTCACGCCGGGCGTGCAGCCGAGACGCAGGGACATGTCACCGGGGCCGATGAAAAGAATGTCCACACCGGGAACCGCCGCGATGGCATCGGCGTTTTCGAGCGCGGCAGGCGTTTCGATCTGCACGGTGAGGAAGGTCTCGCGGTTGGCGGCATCGGTGTAGTCGTCGGGCTTGCCGATCCAGTAATCGGCATCGCGCCCGCCACCGCAGAAACCGCGATCACCGAGCGGCGGGAACTTGATGGCATTCACCAGCGCGCGCGCCTCGTCGGCGGTGCCGACGTGAGGAATCATGAGGCCGGCGGCACCGTCTTCGAGAAGGCGATAAAGGCCGTTCTTTTCCTTTGTCGGCGGACGCCACATGCAGTCGATGTCGGCGGCGTGATGACGGCCGAGCATGGTCTCGATCTCACGCGGATCCCAGACACGGTGCTCGGCATCGAGCCAGATGCCGTCATAGTGAAAGTGCGCCGCGATGGCCGGGAAGAAGGCGATGGGTGAACCGCTGCAGCAGATGCGCGCAACGCGGCCGGCACGGATTTTGGCGAGGACTTTGGATTTTCTCATGGGAATAAATGCGGGGTGGCTTCAAAGGGTTTCGAGACTGAGTCGAGGTGCTCTGCCAAGTTGTGGAAGCAGGCTGTGATTATCGAGGCCGAAGAAACGCTCACTCTCAGTCATCTCCGGCTGCAGTTTCCGCGCGGCGGCGAGTCGTTCCGAGACTGCTGCGGGATCGGAGAGACCTGGCAACAAGGGGCCAAGCAAGGCTTTGAGTTGGGGAACGAGAAGGGCCGCGTCGGTCTGGAAGAGAGCGATGCCATCGACACCTTCATCATAGTTCCGGGCGATCCTTTCGAGGAAGGCGCGTTGATTGGCCTTCACGCCCCTGCCCTCGACCGTGTTGGCACCGCCATGAATCTTCACCCCATGGGCCCGGGCCAGTTCGACATAGGGCCGGGCGGTATCAGGATAGTCGAAGTCCCAGATCCACATCGGATCGAGCGCGATCTCATCCACCCAGCCCTCTTTGAGCCAGGTGCGGAGGTCGGTGCCTTCCATCAAGTTCAGGTCGAGCGTCGCCTCAGGGATGCGGACCAGA
>CANJVS010000478.1 GCA_947477755.1 Verrucomicrobiaceae bacterium
CAGAAACTCTCTGCCCTCGGCTCAAGCGGACAAGCTCTTTGCGTTGTTGATCTCCAAGTTCAATGACGGTGGCGGCTCTCATTCTGTCACTCGATACACCCCCTTCATCTTATGTTACAAGACTTATGGCGGACCACACTAGGGTGTGCCAGCTACGCCGCCTTTGATTTCCTTGGCATCCGTGCGCAAGACTTCGATGCCGCAGAGTGCGGGTTGATGGGCGGCGTCCGGATTTGCCTGAGCCGACACCAACTCAAGCAACAGATGATCCGTCACCGCAATGCGCTCAAACTCCTCGACAAGTGCGCGCTTGGCCCCGCCGGCTTTCGCCGTGACATCCAGACTCTTCATCACCGTTTTGCCCTGAAGATGCACGTCAAAGACTCGCTGGCCCGGCTTGTCACCCTCGGGTGCGGCAAAGTAGAGGCGCACGGTGTAAGTCTCAGCCTTCTGGCCTTTGCCAATGAGTGGCAATTCGGCGTGAACCAGGCCGCGCGCACCGGAGGTGTAGATCCATGGGTTTTCGCCGGCCGTGACCTTGTAGGAGTTTTCGTTGAAGCCATAGAATTCGCCGCCCTTGGCAAAGCTGTGCTTCAGATCCAGCGGCAGATCGATGCCGGCGCGTGATGATGGCCGTGGGTAACCAAGCCAGAGTTTGCCGTGCGCATCACGACGGTCACCCGGCGCGCCGAGATTCAGGGCCATGTGCTGCACCGGCAGGCTGGCACCGGTGGCGCTGTAAACGCCCCAGCTCATGCGGTCGGCACGCGGTTCGAAAACGATGGTTGAGGCGATCGAGAAGAGGCACACGCAGCCCGCACTGGCTTCAGGGATCATCACGAGTCCGTTCGCTGGAATGGTATTGATCCAGCAGCCAAGACGCTGCCCGGCAAAATGCTCGGTGCCCTCATCCTCATCAAGATTGTAGTAGGCCGTCGATTTTGAGCGGAAAAACATCATGTTCGAACTGGCGGAGATGGCACCACAGTGATGACCGGGGCGGGCAAACATCCACGGCGACTTTTCTCCCGTCAGCGGATGGGTGCGCATCTTTTGTTCGCCAGTGTAGATATCGTAAGCCCAAGGTTCGGCGATGATCTCGTTGTTGATCACCACCGGGCGATGCCGGTAATTCGCATCCTTGGCCCAGATCTTCTCCCCCTTGACCGCATCAAGCACCACCAGGCGGCGGCGTGCGAATTCACCGGCCAGGAACTGCTCCCAGTAATGGCCGTTTGCATTGGCACCACCGAGCACCAGGTGACCATTTTGATACATCATCGTCAGCGCACCGCCGCCGATGCCGATCTCGCTGCAGTCGGTCACATCCACCGGCTTGGCCCAAAGCTGCGCGCCAGTCTTGGCATCCAGCGCCACAGCCAGGCGCAGGTCGGCATTCTTCGTGCGCTCTTCAGCAATGTCCTTGTCCTTGCCGGTGAGTTTGGCGAGTTCGCTCTTGTCCTGCTTCAGCAACTCATCGCGCTGAGCGGGTGTCAGGGTGGCATCGATGAAGAACACCCGCCCGTCACCGATGGCGATGGAAACGTGCGAGATGTGCTTGCCCTGATGCGTCCATTTCAGCTCACCGGACTTCACATCGTAAGCAAAGAGCGTGTCGGTGGAAAGCGAGGCGCTCTTGCCGCGCCGGGCCTGCTCAGAGGCATTGGCGACGCGCTGGGTCGCGGTGCCATAAAGCATGCCTTCGTAATAGGCGATGTAGCCCCATTCAAGATCCGGTTTGCCTGCACCCGGGATCTTCAATTCACGCACCGTTCTGCCCGTGGCCGCGTCGAATTGCAGGCACTTCTCTTCAAGCAGCATAAAGAGATAATCGTCGCTCGCCGCCATGTTGCCTGGTTCACGTGAGTTGTACACGCCGATGCGCATCGCGCCCGGATTCTTCACTTCCCAGAGGAACTGACCGTTGAAAGCGTCATGCGCCTGGATGCTGGTTTCACCTTGAGTGAAAAGGCGTCCATTCACTGACAGAGGTCCCACGGCGCCGTCGTGGCGGTTCACTGACTCACCCGGACCCGGGTCACCATACCAAAGGACATTCAGACCTCCCTTCACGCGCTGGTCGTTGTTGCTGCTGGTGTTTGCCGCATTGCCATATTGATGCGACCAGGAATCAGCGCCCGGCAAGGCCGCACGCGTCAGACGCGACCACTGGCCCGTCGTTTCGATCTTGGCTTTTTCTTCCGTGAGTTTCGTTGCAGCCAGCCATGCGGGCACACTTTTCGCCGCCGCCTGCCTGACTTTGTCTTCAGCACCTTCAGGAAGACCAAGGCAGATGACTCCACCGATCGGTTTCAGCGTGCGCGCCACTTCCACCGGAATGCCGGGCATGTTGCCGGTGAGCAGCAGGTGATCGGACACGATCAAGTTCGCGAAGTAGCTCGAATAGGGAACCATCGCGAGATCGAGGTGATCGATGTTGATGCGCGATCCATAAAGCCCGGTCTTCACCAAGGTCTCACGCGAGGATTTCACCTTTGATTCATCCGTCTCCACGCCGAACACGGACAGGTCGCTGCGTTTGGCAATTTCATAGGCAAGCCGTCCCTGCTCGCTGCCGAGCACGAGGCAGAATCCGTGCTTCATGCCGGTTTGTTTCAAAATTGATTCGGCGGCCTCGGCATACAGACCGGAGAGCGCATCCTTTGGAAATGGATCGGCATTGATCTTCGCCTCATCGGCGAGGGCGGGCAGATTTCCGCGCGATGCATCAGCAAAGGCATAAATGCGGCCGGCGGTGGTGCTGACGATGAGATGTCCATCCGACACCGCAAGCCCGCGCGCATCGCCTTCGACCCTGTTCTGCCAGAGCGGCTTGCCGGTTTCGGCATCCAGGCAGACCACTTCATTCTGCCCGCCCACCACGAGCGTGCCACCGGCATGAATCAGCGCAGACTCATGTGCAGATGGCCAGCGCCACTTGATGCCGATGTCCTTCATTTCGGAGATGCTCTTCTTGTGCGCCGCCAGCGTGTCCTTTTTCGTCTGATAATCCACGCGCAGCGGTTCATACTTTTGCGCGGCAGCGCTCAGGGCTTTTTGCAATGCCCCGGCTTCGCCCGGCCCGGCGGCTTTGAGCGCCGCTTCGATCTTCTCCACCTTCTTCAACTCCGCCAGAGCCGGGTGTTTGCGCAGGTCGGCGGACAGTTTCGTCGTCGCCATCTCGATGGCATGACGCTGGCGTGTGCCTTCAGCGTGCTTCTCGCGGTCGATAGCCACGATTTCCTTGCCCGTGGCCATGAAGCCTGCATTGCCCGTCATCGTCATCTGCGTGCCGAGAAACCATGCATAGCCGGTCTTTCCGGTCTTTTGATCCAGCGAGAGAATCTGGTGCTCGCCCACG
>CANJVS010000479.1 GCA_947477755.1 Verrucomicrobiaceae bacterium
GCCCAAAGCTGGGGTGGTGCGGGCAAGCACAAGCCCCTGATCGACAAGGTCTTGGAGTGGCAGAAACGAACTTCGCCGAAGTTGCCTCCTGACCACTCACCACCGAACGATAATGAACTCAAAAACGCTGCCTAACTTCGGAATCCGGGTTGAACGGGAGGTGTCCCGACTTCTCGACCGCATTGTTGAAACACAGCTCATGGATGTTCCTTCAAGCCTGCTGCTGCAGATCGACCGCGCTGCGCGCTCGATGGTGTCGATCAACCGCCTGCTCCAGGAAGAACTGAAGTCGAGCCAGACCAATTTCATCATGGCCGACCGTGAGTTGCCTCGACTGATCGAATACCGTCCCTTTTGGGAAATCGAACAGCAAAAGGGTGGCGTCGAAAGTTATCTGGATCGCCTGGACCGCACCATCTCATACTTACCAGGGGCCTTGATTGATGTCGTCGCGCCATTCAGCCTTCTAGCAGGGCTCTGGAAGTTTGCTGTTTGGAACAACGCCCGGCTCGCCGCCGAGAAGAAGCATCGAATTCAGGAGTTCCACGGCCTCTCCTCCATCGCTCTCGAACTTCGCAGCCTACGTGCCCAACTCTCCTTCGCGTCGCTGTTGGAGCCTCGTGAGTCATTCTTGGGTCTGCCCCAAAATCAGGAAACACAGCCACCAGCCTACATCAGCCCTCAAACTGCCTGATGTCCCCAAGTTCCACATGGCGCGGTGTTCACTTCCGCATGCTACGCGAATCGCAGGCCAGGCAACTGCTCGGTGTGATCGAGAAACTCGCGGATGTGGGAGTGAATGTGATCATCGCCGAGGTGGACTACAGCTTCGCCTTTGCCCGGCCAGAGACCGCCCGCTATCAGTTTCGTGAAGCGGGCCATGCCCCCGTCAGCCAGCAGACTGCAAAGGCTCTGCTGAAGAAGGCTAGAAGTTGCGGCATTCGCCTGATCCCGGAGTTCAACTGCCTGGGACACCAAGGCATCAATGCTTGCCGCTATCCCCTCCTGGAACTGCACCGCGATTTCGACGAAACACCGGGGCATGACGACATCCCCACTCGCGCCTGGTGCCCGCAGCATCCGGGAGTAATGCCGGTGGTGCTGCCTTTGATCGACGAAATCATCGGTGTCTTCGAGGCCGATGCTTTCCATGCGGGCATGGACGAAGTGCTGCAAATCGCCTCCCCGTTATGTCCTCGTGGGTGCGCTCAAAACAACCCGGCGGAGTTGTTCGCCGGAGTGGTGAACCAACTGCACGACCATCTCACCAAGAAGAGGGCGCTGCCGATGCTGATGTGGGGAGACCGCCTGGTGCCGCAGTCAACGATCCCAGGAGCAAACGATCACGAGGCATCCAGCAATGGCACGCACGGTGCCATCCATCTCATCCCCAAAGACATCATTGTGTGTGACTGGCGATTCCGAAAGCTCAGTGACTACCACGGGGTCTATCCTTCCGTCCGCTATTTTCTGGATCACGGTTTCAAGGTGTGGCCCGCCGGTGGGTGGCTGTGGGAAAACGCCTCCCCGTTCAGCCAGCATGCCCTCGAACTGCGAAAGCAGAACACGGACGTGCTCGGATTCCTTTGCACCACCTGGAACCACATCACGCCACTGAAAGCCCCTATAAGCCCTTCCATTTGCGACATCCTACCGCTCTGGAAAAATGCTTAGCTTCCAACGCGCGATGAGAATGAATGATTGTCGAATGCGGCACCATCTTGAATAATGCCTCAAGGCCATGCTGAATCCCATCCTCTTCACTGAACGCGTCGTACAGGACTTCCTGCGCTACCAACTCACGGCCTACCCCTTTGCCGACAAAGCGCTGTATGCCCAAATGCGCAAGCTTCTGAATCTGGACGAGACCCGGCGAAGCCCTCTGATGAAGGGGCCATACGTCAGCCTGAGCCGCACCTTCGAGGAAGGTATCGCTGTGGCAGACGCGGTCAAGGAAGGCTGGGCAAGGTGCTGCTGGAGGCGATGGGCGTGAAAATTCAAAAGCTGGCTCGTTGAACATTCAGAGCCATCACTCCAACTCGACACGCCTCAAGATGCTCAAAATGTCCCCCACGGGCATCTTCGGAGCTTCAGCCATCGCAACAACTTCTGCGACTTTTTGAGGATCGAAGGTGATGCAGTAATCGACATAGCGAGTGCAGACGAGAGCATGACACTTCAATGCAAGGCCGGGCCACCACCATGGGCAGCGAGCCTTGAAGGGAGGGCGCAGTTGTTGCTGCCTCCACATGGCTGTGTCCACCCGGCGTAGAGGTTTGAGATCGACAGCAAAGGCCGCTTCCGTGACTTCCAAGTGTTGCACGTCGCATAGCCATGCGTCACCCCGCTTGGCACGGTAAATGACCTGCCCGCCCTCACACCTGCGAACAAGAGTCTTCATGGCCTCGAGGGCGGAGGGTTCTGGTAGGTGCATACCAGATGGGATGTCGGAGGAACTATTTTCCATGAGAGAGGCGGTGGGCAAACTTCATCGGCAGGCCGGCGGTAATGATGGCGGTCTGGGCGGCCGAGACATCGTAGGCGACTCTGCGCCACCACACGTCCTGCCTTTCACGGCGATAGATGAGGTAGCAGGCCCGCTCGTCCTTGTCGCGTGGCTGGCCAACAGAACCGACGTTGATGACCTGTTTGCGGTCGGGACAGATGGATTCAAGACAGGTGATGTCGTGTGCTCGGTCCTCGCCCTCGACGAACATTATTGGCTGGTGGGAGTGGCCGATGAAACAGAGAGGCTTCTGTTGGTGGGCGAAGTGCAGGGTTGCGGCAGCAGGTTCAAGGACATAACCCCACTCCTCAGGCCGATGCAGCGTGGCATGCACTGCCTCATAATCCTGCCCCAGCCAAGTAAGCGGCAGTGCCCCGAGCCAAGCCCGGTGCTCCGGGCTCAGCCGCGCACGCGTCCAGCGGATGCCCTCCAGCGTTTCGGGCGAGACATTCGACGGATCGACCTCTGTGGCAGCGTAGGCATCGTGGTTGCCGCGCAGGATGCTCACGAAGCCGGCGGAACGCAGCAACTCGATGCATTCGGCAGGTTGTGCGCCGTAGCCGACGACATCGCCCAGACAGAGAAGCTCGCGGATGCCCTGGCTCTCGATGTCCGCCAGCACGGCATCCAACGCCGGCAGGTTGGCATGAATGTCACTGAGGATGGCGATGGACTCACTCATGGTGCGAGGTCATAAGCTCCCGGTCGGCAAGGGTTGCAACTGAAACCACGGTTAGAGCGCGGAGTTTGGCCAGGGTTTCACGCTCTTCCTGCCAGACCGCCTGCTCGGTCAGGGTGGGTGGCGGAGATAATGCATTTAACCCGGCCAGAAGCGCC
>CANJVS010000480.1 GCA_947477755.1 Verrucomicrobiaceae bacterium
CGCCCATCCGCTGTCTGCTTCTTCACGGATGAAATGTTTCGATGCACCCACACGCTCTGGATCATGCCCATGAGGAAGAGCGTCACGATCATGAAGGTGCCGCCGTAACTGATGAACGGCATGGGCAGGCCGATCACGGGCAGCATGCAGAGATTCATCCCGGCATTTTGAAACGTGTGTGCAAAAAACATGGTGACCACGCCCACGACAATGAGCCGCCCCACCTGATCGCGCGAATAGAAGGCGATGAAGACCCCTTGTAAAAGCAGCAGGGCAATGCCGCTCAGCAGGAGCATCGATCCGCGGAAGCCGAATTCCTCACAGATGACACTGAAGATATAATCACTGAAGGCTTCCGCCTCAGGGTAAAACATGCGGTGGATGGAGCGCTGGTCCGGCACCTTTTCAGACAGCGGGCCCTTGCCTTCAAAACCCGCTGAGGCTACCGCCGTTTGGACAAAGTTAGGCACCCAGCCGTGGCCGCGAGTGTCGACCTTTTCCGGCTGATTGGTGAGCAGATACCAGGTCTGGTCGATACGTGCCTGCTGGTAATCCTTGAGCACAAAAAAGTAGAGCAGTGGAACCACGCAGAGCGCGCCAAGAATCAGGGTGATGATGTAGCGGAACGGGATGCTGCCCACCAGCATCATGGACAGGAAGACAGGTCCCCAGACAAGGCCGGAGCCCAAGTCCTCCTTGATCACCATCGCCGCCGGGACGCCTGCGAGCAGGCCGCCGACAAGAATTCGCAGCCATGGGCGGCGAAACGCGGGGACCATGCGCGGAAGCTCGCCAAAGACGACCGCCAGCATGATGATGCCGGCCATGATCGCGAACTGCGAGGGCTGCATCGACAGACCGCCGACATTGACCCAGTTTTTGTTGCCGTTGATCTCCACGCCGAACAGATTCAGGTAAACCAGCCCGCCAATGCCGGCGAGATACATCGGCCAGCAGGCCCAGCGCACCCATTTGTAATCAATCAGCGCCGCGCCAAACAGAAAGGGCAGGCCAAGGCCAATCCAGGTGATCTGCTGTTTCCATTTCAGCGCCAGATCCTGCGCTTCGCGGAAGGATGAGGCGTTGAAAATGGCATAAATACCAAAGGTGAGCAGACCCGCCATGGTGAGCATGAGGATCCAGTTGATGCCGAGGAACTTCTTGAAAAGGGGGGTCATGGAACGGTGAAAAAACTAACCAAGAGCAGGAATGGAATCGATGAGCTTCCGGGTGTAGGGATGCTGCGGTCGCTCGCAGACTTCATCGGCAGCGCCGCTTTCAACCACGACACCGCGGTTCATCACGATGATGCTGTCGCTCATGTGCCGGACCACGGCCAGATCATGGGCGATGAAGAGGTAGGTGAGCTTGAACTCATCCTGCAGGTCCTTGAGCAGATTGAGGATGCTGGCCTGCACGCTGACATCCAGCGCGCTGACCGGCTCGTCGCAGATGAGAAACTGCGGCCTCACTGCCAGTGCCCGGGCGATGCCGATGCGCTGCCTCTGCCCGCCGCTGAATTCATGCGGATAGCGGTTGAGCGAGTCTTCCGGCAGTCCCACCCGCCGCAGAAGTGCCGCCGATACATCGCGCCGGTCACTGCGTGACTTGTCTTTGAAATGAATGATTTGTGGTTCGGCAATGATGGACTCGATGGTCATGCGCGGATTCAGCGAGCCGATGGGATCCTGGAAGATCATCTGCATCTCACGGCGCAGTGGGCGGAAGACGGCCTCGGGCATCGCAAGGATTTCCTGGCCGCGATAGTGCGCTGTGCCGCCGGTGGGTCGGAGAAGTTTCAGCAGCGCCCGGGACACGGTGGACTTTCCGCTGCCGCTCTCTCCCACGAGGCCCAGCGTCTTGCCTTCAGGGATCTCAAAGCTCACGCCATCCACCGCCTTCACCACATCATGCCTTCCCCAGCCGGAGCGGATGGGGAAATGGACTTGGAGGTTTTCGACGCGGAGCAGGGCCATGGGTGCGCAGATTACGCCAGTCCGGCGGGCTGTCACGCTGCTGCTTGATCATCTTTTGCCCTCCCGGCCAAAGAAAGGGAACTGACAGGGGCTCTCTGATGGCGTTCCATAGGCCCATGCGCACCCTCTCTGCACTGGCACTTCTCATGGTCGTTTCCTGCCGGCCTGACTCCCCCATGCCGCCTCCGGCTCCGGAGAAATGGTCACTGATGGAGCCTGGTCAGGCATCCTCTTGGCAGCAGGCTGGCATCCCGGGCGAAGGTGTGATTTCGATTCAGGCGGGCGAGCTCACCCTCCCTGCGGGGCAGCCGATGACCGGGGCGAGATTTGCCAATTGGAGCGCCGCCGGAATGCCTGACACCAATTATGCGATCAGTTATGAGGCCATGCGTCTGGAGGGCGGGGACATCTTCGGCATGTGCACCTTCCCGGTCGGCAGTCACCAGTCACACGCGACATTCGTCATCGGCGGATGGGGGGGAACCGTGACCGGCATTTCCAGCATTGAGTTTCTGGATGCGAGTGAAAACCAGACGCGGGGTGAACAAGCCTTTGAAAACAACCGCTGGTACCGTGTGCGGATCGAGGTGCGCCCCGAAGATATTCGCGCTTGGGTGAATGATCGCCCCGTGGTGAATGCCAGCATCAAGGGAAAGAAAGTGACGCTGCGGCATGGTGACATCGATCATTGTGTACCCTTTGGTTTCGCCAGCTGGAACACGCGGGCGAAGGTGCGGGATGTCGTGGTGAGTGTTGATCACTGAACGTTGCGTGCCTTGTTGATCGTTGATTGTCCTGCGTTCGCTGCTGGACGCTCCCGCCTGTCATGCTCCCCCACGATCTCATTGGTTCCTGTTCACCCGCGCCTTGGTCGCGCCGCCGCATGCTCACTGCTGGCGGTCTGGGGATGCTCGGTCTGACGATGCCGCGCATCTTGCGCGCGAACGATGCTGCGAATACCGAGAAGCTCATCGCCCGGGCAAAATCCGTGGTCTTCATGTTCCAGTGGGGTGGGCCCAGCCATCTGGAGACTTTTGACATGAAGCCCGATGCTCCCGAAGGCATCCGCGGGTTTCACAAGCCGATCAAATCAAGCGCGGATGGCATCTACGTCTCTGACCGCCTGCCAAAGACGGCCAAGATCATGGACAAAGTGACGCTGATCCGGTCCATGCATCACACGATGAAAAATCACAACAGCGCCGGGTATTACGCGCTGAGTGGTCACGCACCGCCGAGTGATGACCAGCGTCTCAAAGACTCGCCTGATCTGTTTCCAGCCTATGGCAGTGTGGTTGACCGCCTGGCCCCGTTGTCCGGTGAACTGCCAACCGCGGTGAGTTATCCATGGACGGTAAGTGACGGC
>CANJVS010000481.1 GCA_947477755.1 Verrucomicrobiaceae bacterium
CAGCGCGAGGGTGCGTATTTCACGCTCTCCCGCAGATCGCGGACCTGATCCACGCCGTTGTTGCTGGCACCGTCGATCTCCAGCACGTCCAGACTGTTGCCCTCGGCGATTTCCTTGCAGACCGGATCTTCGGCATCGAAATCGACGCTTGGCCCGTTCGGGCAGTTCAGCGCCATGGCAAAGATGCGCGCCGTGGAGGTCTTCCCAGTGCCACGCGGGCCGACGAAGAGATAAGCATGGGCCAGCCGGTTCTGCGCGATGGCATTCCTCAGCGTACGAACGACATGCTCCTGGCCGAGAACATCAGCGAAGGTTTTGGGACGGTATTTGCGGGCGAAGACCTGGTAACTCACGCTTTGATGCTAGCCTGTCACCGGTAGGAGGCGAGGGGATTTTTGGTGTTCACCCGTTTATGCGCGTGGGTGCTCAGAAGAAATCATCTCACTGGACAGTGCTCTGGCTGCGCGCTGGCGCTGAAGGGCTGCCGGGGCGAATAAAAAAAACGCCAGGCCGGCGCAAAAGAAGAAGGCTCCAAAGGCTGGCACAAAGTATGTCTGACCGCTGATGCCCACCTCAAGGACAGCCTTCGCGGGATCTGACGGGGAGTGATGCACTGTGACCTGCGATCCTGCGGGATACCTGTTGACGATACTTCGGGCGTGAGACGGATCGCTCGAACTGAAGCTACCGAAAGCGATGTCATTTGATGACTGTTTCTGGCCGTTCACCGTGAACTCATAGAGCACTTCGGCATGATAGGTCGTGCCACCCTTGGTTCCACGCTTCGAATCCACGGTGGATGAAATGACCTTTCCTTCAACCGTCTGCCAGTTCTTGCTCGCGTTGGCTGTGAGCAGGGTCTTCACACCGGAGTTAAGAACAGCCGCTCCAAGAAGGATGAAGACTGACGAAAAAAGGCGAACGCCGATAGGACCCATGATGATTGTGTGGTGGTTTGGAAATGAAGTCTGCTTTCGGGATGCAACCGTTCTGAGAGTTCGTGAAGAGCGCGGCTTACCAGCAGTTTGTTAGGACGGATTGGCTGCCTGAGTGCGGGATTTAAAGTTCATGGCAGTGTTTTAGCCGCCGGTGTCGCACTCGATCAAGAACAATGCGGGAATGGACTCACGAGCGGATACGCAAGGATGTTGGTGAACTCCCCCACAGACAGCGAGGTCGCGGAGCGTCCTGGAGTGCGGCGGCTGTGACGCCGCTTTCGGTGGCCGACGGAGGTTCGTTCGCCTGGCGTGACGTCAAAAGCGGTGTCGCCACCCCTCCGGGCTTTTGCCACCGCACTCCAAAACGCTGCCGCGACTCCTGCAGACCGCGCAGGCGCGAAGCGTCTTGGAGTGCGGCGGCTGTGACGCCGCTTTGGGTGGCCGGCGGATGTTCGTTCGCCCGGCGTGCCGTCAAAAGCGGTGTCGTCACCCCTTCGGGGCTTTGCCACCGCACTCCAAAACGCGGTCGCGCGGTCACCAGTCGGAGGAGACATCATAGTCGTCAGGAACTTTGACCTTGTCGGTCTTGAACCGGGTGATGGATCGGACGAGCGCGGGGCTGGTGTGGTTTTCAAACCAAGAGGCGGAGCACCAGGGATAATCAGCGGCGGCTTGCACCAGACCATGCTTCACGGCGTTGCTGTGCGTGTAGTTGAGCCGGGCGAAGTAAGAGTGCTCATAGGTGAGCCGGGTTTCCCGATAGTTGAACCACACCTGACGACCGGGACTTACATCGAGTTTGTTGACCCATTTGGCGGTCTTTTCGTGAAGCAGGCCGAGCATCTGCGGCAGGTTCTCCGCCGAAGAAGGGGACTCGGCGACGAAGTGGTAGTGATTGGAGAACACGGCCCAGGCTTCCAGCCGCCAACCAAACTCGGCAGCGACGCTCAGCAAGCCGCGATGCAGGACGCTGAGGCGTGCTTTGCCGCGAAAATGATGCTGCTTTTGATAGGTGCCTGCCGTGACGAAGTAGATGCCTCGAGAACCGAGTTGATGCAGCGGCGCGTGTGGCCATGGCAGCTTCGGGTCATCATCAGGAGACATGCCTGAAAGGCTATGAGATGCTGGTCTTTGGGGACAAGCACGAAATGAGCGCGAAGCGTCTTGGAGTGCGGCTGCTGTGACGCCGCTTTCGGAGTCTCCTGGAGGTGCGTTCGCTTGGTGTGACGTCGAAAGCGGTGTCGTCACCCCTTCGGGGCTTTGCCACCGCACTCCAAAACGCTGCCGCGTGGTTCAGGGTCTCACTTCACCACGGGCTGGCCGGCTTTGTTCCATTCATTCATGCCGCCGTCGAGGTGGTAAACTTCGCTGAAGCCGAGCTTCTCAAAAGCTGGCAGGGCGCGGGTGCTGCGACCACCAGCCTGGCAGTGGACCAGCACGGGTTTGGATTTGTCCAATTCACCGAGCTTGGCGGCAAAGTCTTTGGACATGATGTCGATGTTCCTGGCGCCCTTGAGGTGGCCTTCGCTGAATTCATCAGAAGTGCGGACATCGATGATGGTGACTTTTCCCTCGGCAATGAGTTTGGCGGCAGCGGCGGGATCGACATGTTTGACTTTGTCTTGAGCAAGAGCCGGGACGATGAGGGCAACCAAGACGGAAAGGAGGAAGGTGAGGCGTTTCATGGCAGTGAGCTTATCACACATCGGAAACCCGAGCGTGACTATTTCAAGCTGCACTGCGCACCTCGACTTCCATTCGGGCGAGTCGTTGATACAGCCGGCGTTTCCCGAGCAGGGGCCACCAGCGGTAGAGATAAATCTCGATCGGCCGCCACATGGCGACCCAGCCAAGGATGGTGAGTCCCTCACGCGTCACGATCAGCAGTGGCAGATCGCCTTTAAACAGGATCAGTGCCGCCAGTTCGCAGGTGACCATGAAAAGCAGTCCGATAACAAGGGCGCTGCGGCCCTCCCGCATCAACTGGTGGAACTCGCGCCACAGCATCCCTGCCCGGTAGTCGAAGTAGTGTTGCACGGACATTTTCACTTTCGCCGGTGTCTGGGCGGCATCAGCGGGTGGCCGTGCCAAATGGATGACAAGATGCAAATCATCATCTCTCGGATGCTCCTGCGCCCAGCTGACGATGAACTCCTCGGCATCATGATCCAGATCCCGCTCATGAAACGGTGAAGGGTCCATGGAGTTGAACAACTGGCTCAACTCGGAGATTTTGACCTCAATCAGGGCAGCCATGGCGATTTAGGCATTGGAGGCACCGGCGATGGCGGGAAATGTGCGGCGATTCATGACAGGTGGCGATGAATACGTTGCAGGAGTGCGAATGTCACTCCTGAATTGCGCCCTTCATGTCAGCGCTCTTCATTCCGCCCGATTACTTCCG
>CANJVS010000482.1 GCA_947477755.1 Verrucomicrobiaceae bacterium
TGCCTATGGTGACGAGGGCACGGCGCTGCGTGGCAAAGCGGTGATGAGCGCGCTGACCACGGGTGGACCGGAGGAGGCGTATCAGCATGGCGGTCATAACCGCTTCACCATGCGCGAATTGCTCGCTCCTTTTGATCAAACCGCGCATCTATGCGGCATGACCTATCTGGAGCCCTTCATCCTCCATGCTGTGAACCGCTACACCCAGCAGGAAGTGCAGACGGCGGCGTTGCAGTATCGCGGGCGCATCCAACAACTTTTGGCATGACCTCCGACTTCCTATTCCAGGCCGTGATCTATCTCCTCGCTGCCGTGGTGACGGTGCCGGTGGCCCGGCGTCTCGGACTGGGGTCGGTGCTGGGTTACTTGATCGCCGGCATCATGATCGGACCCGGCCTGATGAATCTTGTCGGCCGGGTGGAGGATGTGCAGCACTTTGCCGAGTTTGGTGTGGTGATGATGCTCTTTGTCGTCGGGCTGGAACTGCGTCCTAGTCTGCTGTGGCGGCTGCGCGGTCCGATCCTGGGCACCGGCAGCGCGCAGGTCATCTTCACGACTCTCGCGGTGTTCGGTGCGGCTTTGTTTTTTTGGCAATCATGGCCGGTCGCTGTGACCATCGGTCTCACGTTGGCGATGTCTTCAACGGCCATCGTCATCCAGTCGCTTGCCGAGCGCAATGTGCTGAACACGCGCGGTGGTCAGGCCTGCTTCTCGGTGCTGCTGTTTCAAGACATCGCCGTCATCCCGATCCTGGCGCTCCTGCCATGGCTGGCGCAGGCGAATGGCGGTTCCGGGGCCAGGGCCGCCGCCCATGGTCATGAGTCGGCGCTCGCCCTGCTGCCGCACTGGGCTCAAATGCTCGCCACGCTGGGGGCTGTGGTGGCTGTCGTCATCGTCGCGCATTACGTGCTGCGCTACGTCTTCCGCTATGTGGCGGCGGCAAAGTTGCGCGAGTTGTTCACCGCCGTGGCCCTGCTGGTCGTGGCGGGCGTGGCTTTTGTCATGCAATTGGTTGGGCTCTCCGCGGCGCTCGGCACCTTCATTGCGGGCGTGGTGCTGGCGGAGAGCGAATACCGGCACCAGCTTGAAGCTGATGTCGAGCCGTTCAAAGGCCTGCTGCTGGGCCTGTTCTTCATCGCCGTCGGCGCGGGTCTGGATCTTGGTCTGGTGGCATCCAAGCCTGCCCTGATCGCTTCGCTGACGCTGGGGCTTGTCGGATTGAAATTTCTGATCCTGCTAGGTGTCGGCATGGCCTTCAGGCTTGGCTGGGGCTCGTCGTTTCTGTTTGCCTGCGCGCTAGCTCAGGGGGGTGAGTTCTGCTTTGTGCTGCTTGGCATGGCGGGCCAGCACGGCCTGATGCCGGCAGAGGTTGCCGGTCCTTTGAATGCATCCATCGCCCTGAGCATGGCGCTGACCCCGCTGCTGCTGATCCTCAATGACCGGGCGATCCAGCCGCGCTTTGCCAAGCTGAAAACGGATCGCACGCACGATGCCGTGGAGTCGCATGATCATCCGGTCATCCTCGCGGGCTTCGGGCGCTTTGGTCACATCATCGGACGCCTGCTGGAGAACAATGGCTTCGGCGTGACCGTGCTCGACAATGACCCGGATCAGGTGGAGCTGCTCGGGCGCTTTGGCATGAAGGCTTTTTATGGCGATGCCTCACGCGCTGATCTTCTCGCGGCCGCCGGCGCGGCCAATGCCAAGCTTTTCGTCTGTGCCGTGGACGATGAAGAAAAGTCCCTGGAGATCGTGGATCTCGTCCGGCATGAGTTTCCGCACCTGCGGATCATGGCCCGTGCCGTGAATCGTAGTCATGCCTATGAATTGATCAAACGCGGCATCCTGGACTACCGCCGTGACACGCTCGGCAGCGCTCTCGATCTCGGTACCGATATTCTCCGCGCGCTGGGTTACCGGGCCCACCGCGCTCTGCGCACTGTGCAGACCTTCAAATGCTACGAGGAGGAAAGTGTGCGCGAGCTCGCCAAACACCACGGCGGCGACCAGTCGGCCTACATCTCCATCGCCCGGCAGCATTTGCAGAATCTCGAGTCGCTTCTGCGTGAAGATTTGAAACGCCAGCACCTCGACAACGAAGACGCCTGGGACACTGCCGGACCCAAAAAGTAGTTAGGCGCGTGGCGTGCCCTGCGCAGTCACTCTTCGGCATGGATTCCGTTTTCACCTGGCCGCGCCGGTGATCACTTCGCGGACAGTGTGTTCACTGAGAAGCTTGGAGGCAGCCACTTCGATGAGGCTTTCACGGCCAAGGAATTCCATGAGAATCTTCACGCGCTCTTCACCGCTGTGGATGCTGTTGACGATGCCTTTGAGCCCGCGCATTGGCCCTTCGGTCAGTTCCACTGTGTCGCCCACTTTGACGCCGACGTGGATTTCCTTGATGGTCTGTCCGTCCATCTCCTCGCGGATCAACTGGATCACCCGGTCAGGCACGGGTGTCATCTGACCGCCGAAGTCCACCACACGGATGACGCTCTGTGAATGCTTCACCGCGCGGATGGAGGTGGCGGGTGTGAAACGTGCGAAAAAGTAGCTGGGGAAGAGCGCCTCGACGAACCACACCTTTCCACGCCGGGTGACGCGCTGAAATTTGATGCGCGGGCAGTAGGTCTCTACGCCGGGCAGGCCCAGCATCATGCCTGCGGCGACGTGCTCGCACTTGGGTCTCGAATGGATGACGTACCAAGCTGGCGTCTCAGAAAAATTCATATGCATGAGGTAACATCGGGCAGGGGAGAGGGGCAACCTCAAACCCGTTTGCGCAATCCGCACCTCTGCGCCAGTCTGCGCGCCGCCTGACCTACCTAGCATGTTCAAAGAACTCCACGATTATCTCTACCACCTGGCGCCGACCGGCGGTCTGCCGATGCAGCCTGTGGGCATACTACTGGGCCTGGCATTGCTGGCAGCGCATTTGTGGGCCTGGCGCAATGCGGACCGGGCCAAGGCCTTTCTGCGCTCCTTCCCCCGGCATTACGGGTGGGGTGTGGCGCTGCTGAGCCTTGATTTTATCTGGAGCATGGTGGTGCTGGCCTACATGGACATGGGCGAATTCTTCTTCCTGCGGAAATGGTTTCTGACACTGGTGCCCATCGGCTTTGTTCTGGTGCTCGTCTATGTGAAGGAATTTCTCGCGGTGCGTGCCTTGGGAAGCCTGATGCTGCTCGTCGCCGGCCCGGTGCTGGCCGCCGCTTTTCTCCAACCGCCGGTCACACGCCTGCTGCTGCCCATTCTGGCTTATGCATGGATCATCTCGGGCATGTTCTTTGTCGGCATGCCTTTCCTGATGCGTGACTGGACGACCTGGCTGCTGGCCA
>CANJVS010000483.1 GCA_947477755.1 Verrucomicrobiaceae bacterium
CATTGAGCGGTGGCAGGATCAAACTGCCAGACAGTGTCGAGCCAGCGCTTGGTGCCATCACGCCAGTTCGTGCCACCGGTGACGATGATTTTTCCATTCACACAACCAGCGGCGAATCCGCCGGCAGGTTCAGGCAATGGCGGCAGTGATTCCCATTGGGCATGGGCGAGTGTGGTCATCAGGATGAGTGCGAGTGTTTTCATAGGCGTCCGATCTGTGTGGTGGTGAGTCCACCATCGATGACGATGATTTCCCCGGTGATGTAACCCGCTGCGGGCGAGCAGAGAAAAGCTGCGGCCCCGGCGCAATCCTGCGGCTGACCGACACGTCCGAGCAGGATCTTCTTTTCGTAATGCTTGAGCACGTCATTCGCGCGCGGCTCCATCCATGTCTGGGTGAGCGGCGTGCGGATGAGACCGGGAGCGATGCCGTTCACACGGATGCCGTGAGGAGCCAGGGAGACGGCCAATGATTTGGTCATCATCACCAGCCCGCCCTTGCTCGTGTCATAGGCCACACTGTCGGCTTCCGCCTGGAAGCCGTTGGTGGAGGAGACAATGACGATGCTGCCACCGCCGCCGAGGCTGACGCGCCGCCTGGCAAAGGCTTGAATGAGAAAGAACGTGGCGCTGAGGTTCAGATTCATCGTGCGTCCCCACTCCTGCCCGGTCATCTCCAGAAACGGCGTGTCGAAAAAGCTTCCGGCATTGCAGATCAGCGTGTCGAGAGCAGGCTCGGCGGTGAAGGCCTTTTCGATCAGATCCGCAGGAGCCTCAGGGAGCGCCAGATCACAGGCAAAGTAAGGAACCTCTGAAGGCTGATCACGCAGGCCGTGGCAGACAATGCGCGCGCCACATTCAGCAAGCCCCAGAGCGATGGCTTGACCAATGCCCTGGGATGAGCCGGTGACGAGCGCGGCGTGGCCCTCAAGAGAGAATGCTTTCATCGGCGAGTTTGAGGTAATGGAGAGTGTTGGTGGCGGCGATGCGCTGCACGACATCGGCCGGGCTGGCCTTGAGCGCGGCGACTTCACGCTCATAGGTGCTGATGAGTTTCACCACCTCGTGATTGATCTCCGCCGCGTAGCTGTAAAACGGCGAGTCGCTGCCCCACATGAATTTGTGCGGATAGGCCGCGGCGAGATCGGCGATGACTCGAGCCGGATCGCTGTAGTCAGTGTCAAAGCGCCGCGAACGTGGTGCGATGTATGGCAGGTCACCGACCGCGCCGACGCAGTGGATGCAGTGAGCCGAATTGTCGAACCATGCGTTAGGCAGAGCGTTCACGCGGTCGAGGCATTCCCTGTCAAAACGGCAGGAATGGGCGGCGCAGAAACGGATGTCCGGATTGGCCTCGGCAAGGTCGAGAATGTCATGCGCCTGCGCCCACAGATCACTTTCGGCGACACTGCTGTGAATGAGGAACGGCACGTCCCACTCGCGGGCGAGATCGAGAAAGACACGTCCCTCATGAGCCAGCCGCTTGATATCGGACTGGATGATCGTGCTCTGAATCTTGATGCCGTGGAAGCGATACTCCGCGCGCAGCTTGAGGAGCTCCGCAGCCTGGGCATCCGTGTCGCGCATGGGATCAACCATGACAAAGGGCAGTGTCTTTTTGCCCTCTTCCGGAAACAGCCGCTGGCACTCCTCCAGCAGGCGGCGATTCTCAAAAGCATACGGCACACTTTCCAAGCCATTGCCAAAGCCAATGTCACCTGCGCGGAATTTCGTCACATCCATCGCGGCATAACTCACGAAGGGAAAAACGATCCAGTGCGTGATGCCGAGAGGCCCGCCTTCCTGCTGCATCTGCACGAGCTGCTGTGCGTAAGGGAAGTCGCCGTGCAGATAGAAAAGAAGATCCGCGCCGATGTGGTTGTGACAATCAATGAGCATGATGAAGAGGATAAACGGTACGGCGCATGTTGCGGTAGGGCAGCGACTTCAAGTTGCTGCTGCACGGGCCGGGTGTGTCCACCCAGAGCATACGCGCAGCGATCGGGTCATAGGCGCGGCGATGCGCGACGGCGGCCTTCACGCCGATGACGGAAAGTTTCGACGGCTCAATGCCCTGGCTGCGCCACTGACCGAGATCAAAGGGTGGTGTCTTGATGCTGGTGAGCAGGATGGTGAGCCCGCCATGACGGACAACGGCACATGCGCCCATGTCGAACCGGTCGCCGCACATGCTGGCAAGGTGACTTTGTTTATCCTCGAGTTCAAAGCGGCCGTCGCTGAGCGAAACGACCTCAACCTCCAACTCGACCGGCCCCGCGTCGAGCCGGCTGCCTTTGCCGCCAATGGAAAGTTTGACCCGGGCGCCGACACCGGCAGCACAAGCTTTGGCCACAGCCGCCGGATCGGCGATGCAAACGGCGCTGTTCGGAACCTGATACTCGATCAATGCCCGCAACAGGCCGGTGCCATCGCCCGGTGCACCGCCTCCGATGTTGTCCGAAGGCTCCACCAGCACGGTGAGTCCGGGAGGAGGCGCGGCAAATGGCGGAATCACTTCCGACAGCGGCGGCTCGGTAACATTGCCCAGTTCCCTGAGCTCCCAGGCTTTGTGATTCAACTGCTGCAGGCAGTCCTGTTGAAGTGCCGCATCGGTGCCGCTGATCACAAAACTGACACCGGTCATCTCCGTATCGGCAAAAGAAAAACCAGCCACGACACTCACCGACCAGACGCCGGGAAGTGTCTCCATCTCACGCGCCATGGACTCCAGCGTTTTCATCGGATCACTGGCCGTGCCAGTACCTGTCGGCGGCCAGATGATGTCGGAGGTCAGACCCGTCTGCACCGGACGCACACCGGTGGTTAGGTAGCGTTGCAGCAATCGCGCCGCAATGCAGGCCGCTTCGCGGGCATCCGTGTGCGGATTTTCGCGATAACCGACGAGACAATCCGAATGTTTCACCATCTCCGGCGTGAAGTTGGCATGCAGATCAAAGACGCCAAACACGGGCAGTGTTTCCGCGCCCGGCAACTGCCTGATCCGGCCGAGCAGATGACCCTCCACATCCTGAACGGACTGTGCAGCCATGGCTCCGTGCAGGACGAGGTAAATGGCGTCGATGCCAGCCGACAGGTGAGGCTGCGAGCCCTCGACCAAATCACTCCAGAAAGCCGTGATCACCGAGTCCTCAATCATCGCGCCTGGCTGGGCGCGGTAATCCACGACGGGCAGAACCTCCCAGTCAAACTCCCGCGCGCAGGCCAGAACTCCGCCAAGGGGCGAGCTGTCGCCCTCAAAGCGGCGCATGTCATCGCCACGCAGGATGGTGAAGTCGGCGAGCCCCGTGGTGCCATCGAGAAACGTGTGCGTCTCGTGGAAC
>CANJVS010000484.1 GCA_947477755.1 Verrucomicrobiaceae bacterium
CGAAGCACCCGCGAAGCCGTCTGCACCACGGCGGATCCGGCAGGCGTGTCGAGTGCCTCATCGACAAGCAACAGCGGCTCTTCGACCTCGGCCGTGATTCCGGCGATGCCCTGCAAAAGCTGCCGGTAATGAGCCACGGCATCATCCGCGCGCTCACCCGGCAGCAGACGGCGGTCGATCTCGATCGCGCAGATGTCGGGGACAAAATTCACCTGCACACCGCCATTGATCACGCCCACGTTGCAGGTGCCGCAGCCTACCAAAGGATGCTGCACGGCAGCCATGCGATCATTGTCGGCCTCGATGGCGGCAATGACGCGGGCCATGTGGGTGATTGCATTCACGCCGAGATGCGGCTTGGAGCTGTGGGCTGACTTTCCGCGCACGACGATACGACAGCGCAGCACACCTTTCGTGGCGATGACCGCCCGCATTTCCGTCGGCTCCGCGACGATGGCGGCATCGGCTTTCAGGCTCTCGCACAGCTTCACCACACCGCGATACGAGAACTCCTCGTCCACCACCGCCGCAAGCAGCACCTCGCACGGCGGCGTGATGCCATCAGCTTTCAGCGAAGCCATCGCGTGCATCATCGTGGCAAGTCCAGCCTTCGTGTCGCACGAGCCGCGGCCATACATTTTGCCATCCAGAATCAATGGCTCAAAGGGCGGAATGGTCATGCCTTTGACCGACACCGTGTCCGTGTGCGCCTCAAGCACCAGCCGTCTGCCGGGATCACGACCCGGCAGGCGGGCGATGACATTCGGACGGCCTGGAAAAACCTCCTCCTCCCACACCTCAATCCCGCGCTGCTCAAAAAAGCGCCTCACATAACCGGCAATCTCACGCTCGCCCGGCCCGCCATCATAGGAGGAGTTGACGCTGTTGATGCGAACGAGATCGGCGAGAGTTTGGAGAACGGGGGACATCTGGAAAAAATCTACAAGGCACGAACGCAACATGGGAGAAAAATCTTCAGACACGTTCTCACCGGTTGATTGATGCGGTGATCTGACATTTCATCTGCGCACGTCTGAATTTCAGACGCAGCACCCGGACTCCAGCCATTTGAACCCCGCCACCACCACCTGCGCCGACTGTGGCTGCACCCTGCCCGCCAATGCCACCTTCTGCCCGCACTGCATGCTGAGCGGAGGACTGGAGGAGATGGAACTGGAGACCTCGGATTTCCCGACCGAGTTCACCATGGAAGGGCGCGAATCCGAGGGCCTTGAATCACGGTTGATGGACCGCTACAAGCTCGGAGCCAAATCAGGCGAAGCCGGTTTCGGTGTGGAATTCGACGCGCGCCAGATGCAGCCGGTTCAGCGTCAGGTGACGGTGAAGGTGCTGAAGAAAGGCATGGGCGCCGGACAGATCATCGCCCGCTTTGAATCGGAGCGGGGGAAACTGGCGCTGATGAATCATCCCGCCACCGCGTGCGTGCTAGATGCCGGTGAGACTCAGGACGGGCGCCCCTTTCTTGTCATGGAACGCACCAACGGCGTGCCTGTCACACTTTATGTTCGACAAAAAAACCCGCCAGTGCCGGAACGGCTGCGGATTTTCATCCAGATCTGTGAGGCGGTGCATGACGCTCATCAGAAAGGCGTGATTCATCGTGACCTGAAGCCGTCAAACATTTTGGTGTCCATTGTCGATGGCGTGCCGCATCCCAAAGTGATCGATTTCGGACTGGCCCGGGCCCTGAATGTGCGGCTGAACAAACGCACCATCTACACACTGAATGATCAGGCCATCGGCACACCGGGGTACATCAGTCCGGAGCAGATCGAGCACGGGGCAGAGGCGGAAGACTTGCGCGGAGACGTGTATGCCCTCGGCGCGCTGCTTGATGAGATGCTCACCGGCGTGCCTGTGGTGGACTTGAAACCCCTCATTGGCAGACCGCTGGAAGAGGCGCTGCATGAGGTGACGAAGCGGCCGCTGATTCGTCCATCCGTCCGCGACCCCAAGCTCCGTGGTGACCTGGAGTGCATCATCCTCAAGGCACTGGCCCCTGATCCGGCAGAGCGTTATGCCAGCGCCGCTGCCCTGGCAGCCGATGTGCAGCGTCATCTCGATAACAGGCCCGTGCAGGCGCACCCGGCGGGTTGCTTTTACGTTGCAGGCAAGTTTTTCCGCCGGCATCGCCGGGCGGTGGCGGCAGTTTTGGTTCTGCTGCTCATCGGCCTCACCGCTGCATGGGCAGGCAAGCGCCAGAGTCTGCGGCATCAATCCGGCCCTCCTGAAATCAAAGCTGCACGCGGGCAGCCCGCCCACCTCCACTGACAACAGCATCCTGAAAGATGCTGCCTGCGCGGCCTGCAAGCCTTCTTCGATTATCGCGCCCTGGCCGAGATTGAGCAGCGGGTGCAATCAGAACAAAGCGAACAGGTTGCTTCAGAATCCCCCACACAGCGGGAGCAACTGACACAAAGGGCGCAGAAAGGGCGGCAGCCCACAGATGGGGCTGCGGGGTTTCTGACGGGGGAGCCCGGCGGGCAGGCCTCCGCTCCTGATGGGCACCGGGTCTGATGAGGAAGTGTCTTCACACTTATGTATTACCGGTTGGCCCCACCCGCGTTACTGACTTTCTTCAGATCAGCGGTTTTTTCTTCCATTCTGCCATCAAGGCCTTGGCGGTGCGATGAACAGAGGCACGGTGGCCTTGTGGCGGAGGGTGTCGATGGTGCTGCCGTGAATGATGTCGCCGATGAGGCGGTGGCCATGGGATGCCAGAGCAATGAGATCGACGCGTTCTTCTTCAGCGACCTTGAGCAACTGCGCTGGCGGCTCGCCAAGCACAAGACGAACCGTGACCGTGAGCCGGGTGTCGGCGCGCAGCTTGGCTGCGACAACCTCAAGATAGCTCCAGTCCTGGCGCATCTCCTCGGAATCGGCCAGGTTGAGCTGCTCGAAATTGCGCGCGGCCCAGCCGTCGGCAACGTGGACGAGCAAAAGCTCGCTCTGCATGAGCGTGGCAAGCCGGGCTATGTGCGGCAGCAATTCCTGGTCGGAAGCACTGGTGTCGAGGGCGACGAGGATTTTGCGATACATGGCGTTAGATGCCCAGGGCTTTGATCCAAGACTCCGGGGCAAAGAAGTCGAAGAGCAGTTTGAAGTTCAGAACGACGATGATGACGGCGCTCGTCCATGCAAGCACTCTGATCCAGACTGGATTGGCAAATCGGCCCATCTTGGCCTTTTCATCCGTGAAGCGCAGCAGCGGGATGACGGCGAAACTGAGCTGCATGGAAAGAATGACCTGGCTCCAGATGAGAAGATCCGTGGTCTTGCCTTCGCCAAACCAACCAATGATGCAGACGGCCGGCACAAC
>CANJVS010000485.1 GCA_947477755.1 Verrucomicrobiaceae bacterium
AAAACAGCCGGTCATACGACCAACAAACTCCTTGCGCTTCCAGGGTGTGCGCCTATTCTTCGCGCCCTTTTTCCAAACCCAAACACTTTTTTAACTCATGTCGCAGCACCGCAGCCTCAAAAATTCCGGCGGATCCGTCGGCTCCAAGCGCAGTGTCCTGAAGCGCGGTGAACGCATCAAGCTTCTCAAGGCCCGCGGTCAATGGAAGGATGGTCGCCTGCCGACCGGCCTGCCGAAGACCAAGTCCGAGTAATTCCCCCCGGCATTGGCGGCTAGGAGCCGCCTGCCATTTTTATCGTGCGCCTCAATCGATTCCTCAGCCAGTGTGGCCTCGGCTCACGCCGTGGCTCAGAACAAATCATTCTTGAGGGCCGCGTGGCCATCAATGGTCGCGAGATCAAAGACCTGAGCACGCTGGTGGGTGATGGTGATCAAGTCACCGTCGATGGCAAACCTGTCCGCCAGGAAACCGGCATCGTCATCGCCCTGAACAAGCCGCGTGGTTACATTTGCAGCCGCAGTGACGAGAAGGATCGCATGACGATCTACGCGCTGCTGCCAAAACCCTTCCAGACCCTGCATCATGTCGGCCGTCTGGACAAAGACAGCGAGGGTCTGCTCCTTCTCACCAATCGCGGCGATCTTTCCCACCACCTCATTCATCCCAGCCACGGCGCGGAAAAAGAATACGAGGTCATCGTGGACAAGCCTCTGGATCAGGCCGTGATGGCCAAACTGATCAAGGGCATGCTAACCGAAGAAGGCTACGCCAAAGCGGAGCGCACCTGGATGATCAGCGAGTACCGCTGCCATGTCGTGCTCAAGCAGGGCATGAAGCGCCAGATCCGCCTGATGTTTTATCAGCTCGGTTATGAAGTCGAGCGCCTCACCCGCACCCGCATCGGCTGGTTGGAACTCAAGGGTCTGCAAAAAGGCGGCTGGAAGCAGCTCACCAACACCGAAGTCGAGCGTTTCTTCTCCAAAGAAGGCACCTCCGGCCGGCCCGCAAAACTCGACAAGCCACGCGCTGCGAGTCCTGAGACGGATGCCGCTGAAGTGGTCCGCCCGGTGCGAAAGACCGAGGCCCGTGAGCGCCCTGCACGCGGAAAATCCAGTTTCAACAAGAGTGGTCCGCGCGAAGAGCGGCCGTTCCGTCCAGCCCGCCCAACCGGCCGGGGACCTGCACGCGAACGCCCACCCGTTATTGAAGCTGAAGAAGGCAACCGGCCCGTCTGGGGAAAACGCAGTTTCAGCAAAAAAGCCACAAGTGACGGCAATCGTGGTCGCAGTTTCGGCAAGCCTGGTGGTCCGCGCGAGGAGAGCCCCCGCCGCGATGAATCCGCACCGCCTTCCCGCGAAAAACGCCGCTTTGGCAAAGGCAAGCCGACTGGCGACAGCCGTCCAGCCCGCAGTTTCGACAAACCACGCGCCGCACGTGAAGACGGCCCGCGCCGCCCTCCCTCACGGTCTGGAACCGGCCAGGGCTCCGGCAACAGCCGCCCATCAAGCAGCAGCAAGCGCAACGGCCCTCAACGCCGCCGTTGATTTAAACCGCCACCTGCAGCCTGAATGGGGCTGCACGGAAACTGACCGGAGTCTGACCTGAGATGAGTTCCCCATCGACCTGAAAGGGCGAAGCCGGCTTTGCCGTGACGGTGAACTCACTGACCTTGAGATAATCAATGTCCGCAGCAGCCTCGTAGCCGCGCTCAAGGATGGCGCAGATCAGTTGGGCAAACTCCCAGCCGCTGAGACCGCGCAGAATGATCACATCCATGAGACCATCCTGATTGTTAGCCTTGGGGAAAACCGGAACAGGTCCTCCATAGTGCTTCCCCGAACCAATCAGCACCACCGAACCATGTATATCCGGGCGGCCGGCAACCTGCACCGTGAGTGTGGGCTGCTTGCGCATCAGCACCTGCACCGCCGACATAACATAGCTCAGCGGCCCGAATTTCTTTTTTCGCTCCCATGGAGTCTGGCGGATCACCTCCGCATCAAAGCCCACGCCGGCTAGCTGCACAAAAAACTGCTCATTCGCCTGCCACAGATCCACCTCACGCAGGCGACCACTCGTGATCATCTTCCAGCAGTTCGCGATGTTGGAGCTCGGCATGCCTAACTCGAGCGAAAAAACATTCATCGTGCCAATCGGCAGCACACCGAGAGCCGTGTGCTTTTCTCCCGGCGGGCGCTGCGCATTCACCCGGCACAGGCCCTGCAGGACCTCATTCATCGTCCCATCCCCGCCTGCCGCCACCACAAGGCCATGCCCCTCACGGGCCAACTGCTCGGCGATCTTTGAAGCTTCGCCGGGAGCCTTGGTCAGGATGATCTCAGGCTCGGGCGAAAGGGCGCGCAGCACACTTTCCCGCGCGGCGGCTTTGGTGCTCTTGGCGGCGGGATTCAGGATGACGGGAATTCGTGCAGACATGCCGTGCGCGGTTATGCGGCAGGATCAGTGCCGGCACAAGTGACAGTCGCAACGACTGCGCGGTTCCCTTGCATGTGCCTTCTGGCGTGGTTGAATGCGCGCCCCACCATGAAGGACGATCCCACAGTGCCAAACGGCGCGCGTTTCGAGACGCGCGCCATCCATGTCGGCCAAGACTACCGCAGCGAGACCGGCGCGGTGATTCCGCCGATCTACATGACCTCGACCTTTGAAACGGGGAACCCCGGCAATTTTGACTACACCCGGAGCGGCAGTCCAAATTTCCGCAATCTGCAAACCACGCTCGCCAGCCTGGAGAACGCCCGCCACTGCACCGTCTTCGCGAGCGGCGTGTCGGCCATCACCGCCATCGCCTTCGGTCTCAAAGCCGGCGACACCATCATCTCCGAGCAGAACATCTATGGCTGCACCTACCGCCTCTTCGAGCGCGTGCTGCGCAAGTTTGATGTGCAGATCAAGTATGTGGACCTCGCCAACCCCGGGAATTATGCGCTCATCGCAGAAACCAAGCCCGCACTCGTGTGGCTGGAATCGCCGACCAATCCACTGCTCAAGGTCCTCGACATCCAGGCCATCTCCGATGTGGCTCATCGCGCCGGCAGCACTGTCGTCGTGGACAACACCTTCGCCTCAAGCATGCTTCAGCAGCCGCTCGATCTCGGTGCCGACCTGTCACTGCTGAGCACGACGAAGTACACCAACGGTCACTCCGACGCCCTGGGTGGAGCTGTTTGCTCAAACTCGGACGAATGGCAGGACAAGATGATCTTTGCCCAAAAAGCCCTCGGCCTGCAACCCAGCCCGTTCGATTCATGGCTCACCTCACGCGGCGTAAAGACGGAGGCTCTGCGCATGGAGCGCCACAACGCCAATGCGCT
>CANJVS010000486.1 GCA_947477755.1 Verrucomicrobiaceae bacterium
AGCAATGAAGATCTCGTCAAGGAACGCTACCGCGGCATCCGCCCGGCGCCCGGCTATCCGTCGCAGCCCGACCACACCGAGAAGCCCATCCTCTTCGACCTGCTTGATGCCACGGCCAAAACCGGTGTCGACCTAACCGAAAGCATGGCCATGCATCCCGGCAGTGCGGTCAGCGGCCTCTACTTCAGCCACCCTGAGTCGCATTACTTCGGCATCAGTGTCCTGGCCAGGGATCAGGTCGAGGATTATGCGCAGCGCAAAGGCATGACCATTGAGGAAGCCGAGAAGTGGCTGGGCCCATGGCTTGGCTACTGAGGCTGTCCGCAGGCTCCATGCGCGGAGCCTACAGTCCTTCCTGTTCCAGCGTGAATTCCAGCCCGAGACCTTTCGGCGCTGGTGCTTTCATGGCTTCAGTGAACTGCGCCAGGCTCCAGCCCTGAGGGCCGGCTTTTTTGGCGTCGGCTTTCAGCGGCAGAAAGTGGAGGACGAAGTCCCCCTTGGCCTTGTCCACGCGCTCGACCTCAAGCCAGTCCTTCCAGCGGGCAAACAAGGCATCCACTTTGGACGCACTCTTCGCATATGCCGGCACGCGTAATTTCAGCGTGGCCAGGTAGGGCATGCCGTGGATCGGAATGGCATCACGCACTGCCTGCGCGATCTGGTGCTCGCTCACCACTTTCGGGTCGTAGGTCACGTTCGCGTAATTGTCGATCACCTGCACCACCGACACTTCCGAGACACCTTTGGCCTCGCTCACGGCCTGCTGAACCATGTAAACGCAACTGCCGCACTCCACGCCGGAAACAAAAAATGTCCGCGTGACCGGCTGCGGTTTGTCTGCGGCGCAGAGGCTGGAAAAGATGAAACCGAAAGTGGTGAGAAGAAGACGGGGGCTTTTCATGAATCGACGTGAATTAAACAAGGCCGCGGATCGGCTCACCGCGCGTGAGAACATTGAGCAAATTGGGCGGCAATCCATCGGTGACACGCGCCTCGCCGACATCGACCAGCGTGTGCATGATGGTGGAGATGAGATCGGGGATGGTGACCGGCTGGGAGGAGGGCTCGCCGCCGTGGCGTGCGGACTGGCCGATGACCTGTCCCATTTTCAGACCGCCACCGTAGATCATGAGCGGTGCCAGACCGCCCCAGTGATCGCGCCCGCCTTTGACGTTGAGCTTGGGCGAGCGACCCATTTCACCGCAGCACACGAGCATGATTTTTTCGCTCAAGCCGCGTGACTCGATGTCCTCGATCAGCGCGGAGACGGCGTGGTCAAAGGGACGGCCAACGTAATCCATGCCGGTGCGGCAGGGCGCGTTGTTGCTGTCGGCGTGCATGTCCCACACAAAGCTGGTCGTGACGGTGACAAAGCCGCAGCCGCGCTCGCAGAGACGCCGTGCCATGAGCAGCAGCTTGCCGAGTGTGGCGGCGTTGTCGGCATAGTGCTCGCGGTTGTTCCACTGCGTGCTGATGCGATCCTTGGGCAGCAGCCTGGACGTGTCGTAGCGGGCGATGAGGCGCGGGTCTTCTCTGGAGAGATCGAATGCATCCGAAACACCGCGGCGCAGCACATCGAAAGCCAGCGATTGAAACTCGGACATGCCGCTGACGACTCCGCTGCTGTCCATCTGACGTTTCCAGAGATCGAGCGAGCTCAGCAGTGTGCGCCGGTCATCGAGGCGGGCTTGCGGCATACTCAAGGTCATGTCCGCCTGAGCCCCGCTGCCTGCGCCCGGAACGAAGGGTTGGTAGGTCGCGCCGAGTTCGCCGCTGGAGGTGAAGTCGCCGAATTTTTTGATCACGGGACCCGCTGCCGATGAGATGGCCTGGGGGAACAAGGCCACGTTCGTCGGCATGGCGCTGCCCTGACGCAGCGGCCCCGCGATGCGCGAGTAGAGGGATCCCAGATTCGCCTGGAGGGTGTCCTTGCCGACGATGGTTTTGATGTCGTGCACCGAGTCGCCGGTGACGAAGGAGCGCACGATGCTGAACTTGTCCGCCAGTTTCGCCAGCCGCTCCATTGTGCCGCCAAACGTCACTCCGGGAATGGCCGTTTTGATCTCGCCCGTGACGCTGCGAATTTCCGAGGGCGCATCCATTTTCGGGTCAAAGGTCTCGAACTGCGAAGGCCCGCCGTGCATGAAGAGAAAGATGACCGACTTGTCTTTGAGCAGGCGCTTCTGCGAGGCTCCGAGCGCCTTGAGCGCCAGCAACTCGCTCAAGCCAAGTCCGCCCAGTCCCAGGCCGCCAATGCGCAGGAAGTCACGCCGCTGGAAGCGTGAAGAGCCCTGGCTGTGATCGGAGAAGGTGAGCATACCAAGGCCAATACGTCAGCCGAAGACACCTCCTTCCGCCAAGACGACACTCGCTTAGGCATCAAACGCGCACGCCTGCTGCCATTCGGTCAGTAAACGCTCTTTCTGGATCATGTTCAGCAGGGGGCCGCGGTCCCAATCGTCGCCCAAACTGCTCAACATTCGGCTGATATCGCGGAGATGCTTTTGGGATTGGCCTTCCCGGTAGAATTGCAACTTGCGTATCATCACATACTCAGGCGGCGCGATCATGACACGGTCTTCGCCGAGACTTGCCGCCCTGGTATTTGCCATTCCCCAGACGTGCAGTTCATCCCGACCGGTGAGGTAGATGTCGGCTTTGAAACCGGAGTCGTGATGGATGAGGTTGAAGTGCCCGCGTTGTTCCCGGGCCAGTTCGAGCAGGATGACGTCCCTCGGCGGACAGTAGAACTGATCAAGGGGGAAAGCCTTCAGCAGGCCTGCCACATCATCGCGTCGGAGGAAGACGATGATGTCCACGTCGTTGGTCATGCGCGGTTCACCATAGTAGATGGCCGCCACACTGCCGCTGACCATGTAGCGAATTTTCAACTCATTGAGTTTCCGCGTGAAGAGCAGGAATGGCTCAGGTGACTGCATGCAAAAAGATCTCCTTCACGCGCTGCTGCACCTGGGCATCCGTCCACTCAGGATGCTGATCGCGGATGGCGGCGGCTTTGAGTTTTCGTGCCGACCAGTAGAGGCCGAATGCCGTCCGCCACTTCTGCTCACCTGACATGCGGCGCAGCGTGGAGAGGTATTCGGGCGTGAGGTCAGCGGCCATGGGCAGAGATTAGCAGCACTGGGGCAGACGGCAAGGAACCGTGTTTTCTGATCAGGCGTTTGCGGCAAACTCAGGCCGCTTCACCCACAACCACTTCATGGCAGCCACCCCAAGCCATGGGGCGAGTCCGGCGATCACGAGTCCCTGATCATACGAGTGCGTGGTGTCGGCGATCCAGCCGAAGAGCTTGTGCAGCGGTGAAGTGACGGCCCA
>CANJVS010000487.1 GCA_947477755.1 Verrucomicrobiaceae bacterium
AGGACGGTGCTGGTGCGCACGGATCTGGATGGACTGCCGGTGCGCGAAATCGGTTCGGTGCCCTACATCAGCAAGACCACCACCAAGGACGATGCCGGCAACGATGTCTCCGTGATGCATGCCTGCGGCCATGACATGCACATGACGTGCTGGATCGGTGCGGCACGGGCGCTCGCGGCATCGAAGGACCAGTGGAAAGGCACGCTCGTCTTCATCGCCCAACCGGCGGAGGAGCGTGGCATGGGCGCGCTGGCGATGATTGAGGATGGCTTGTTCCAGCGCTTTCCGAAACCTGATGTGTGCCTGGCTCTGCATTGTGATGCGGGACTGGTTGCCGGGACTTTCGGTGTCACCAGCGGCCCGGCCACCGCGAGCACGGACACGGTGGACATTCTGGTGAAAGGGGTAGGCGGTCACGGCGCGATGCCCAACACGACCAAGGATCCCATCGTGCTGGCTTCGCAGATCGTGCTGGCACTGCAAACCATCGACAGTCGCGAACTGCATCCCGTGGAGCCTGTGGTGGTCACCGTGGGCAAGTTCAATGGCGGCACCAAGCACAACATCATCCCGGACAAGGTCGAGCTCGGCCTAACCGTGCGCACCACCAGTGCTGAAACACGGGCCAAAGTGCTCGAGTCGATCAAACGCATCTGCCGGGGCATGGGGATCGCCGCCGGATTGCCGGAAAATCTGCTGCCCGAGATCAAACTGACCGGCCCCGGCACGCCGTCCCTGTTCAACGATCCCGCGCTCACCGCACGTGTGAGCCAGGTCTGGTCACAGGCCTTTGGCAAGGCCAGCATCATCGAGCGCAAGACCTCCATGGCCGGCGAGGACTTCTCCCGCTACACCATGACGCCAGACAAGATTCCCGTGTTCCTCGTCTGGCTCGGCACCGTCTCTCCCGAAAAAATCGAGAAGGCAAACGCCACAGGCGAAATCCTGCCCAGCCTCCACTCGCCATTCTACCGCCCCGATCCCGCCCCCTCCATCACCTCCGGCGTCAAAGCGATGACACTCGCCGTGATGAGTGAACTCGCGCGGTGAAGCACATGAGATTGCAGTGAATCGCACTTTCATGACGTTGGTAAGCAGATGATCCGTTTTCTTTCTGCATTCCTCGCCCTGCAAAGCCTGGCACTCGCCGGGTTTCAGCAGTCGGTGCCGGGTGTGCAGCTCTGGCAGGACACTTGCAATGTGTATGTGCTGAAGGCGGGAGATGCCGCGTTGCTCATCAATCTGGGCGATGGCGGTGTGCTGGGACATTTGGCTGAGATTGGCGTGAAGCGGGTTGAGTGGGTACTGCTCACGGATCATCATCGCGAGCAGTGCCAGGGCGGGCCGGGACTGGATCGGGCGGTCACAAAGGTTGCGGCATCGGAGACGGAGAAAGAGATTCTCGAAAACCCGCTCACGTTCCGCAAATGGAACCCAAGGCTTGGTGACAAATACAGTGTGCATGGATCAAGCTATGTACGGCCTCCCGCTGCACCACTGAAGATCGACCGCACGCTGAAGGATGGCGAGGTGTTCCTCTGGAACGGTTTTGAAATCACCTGCGTGAGCACGCCTGGAAACTCGCCGGGTGGCATGAGCTTTGTCATCAAGCATGACGGGCGCACCCTCGCTTTCACCGGTGGGCTCATGCATGACGGCGCGAAGATGACGAACTGGTTCGACACCGAGTGGGATTACGGCTTTGCCAAGGGCCTCGACACGCTCATCGCCTCGGTGCAAAAGCTCGCGGCCCTGACCATTGAGACAGCGCTTCCAGCGCATGGGACGGTCATTCGAGATGCGGCAAAGCAGATGGAGATCTACCAGCAGAAACTGGCCGCTTTCCGGCCTGATTACATTCGTGGTTATCCCGACGACAACCTGTCCAAGCGCGGCCTGCATCCAGCCACGAAAGCAACGCAGGTGCATTACGTCGTGCAGGTGTCTCCGCATCTGTTCATGTTCGGCCCGGAAATGGCGGGGAAGAATTTTGCCATGCTCATCGCCGACAGCGGACATGCCCTGCTGCTGGATTGCGGCCTGTTCCCGAAGCTCGTGCTGGAGCGCATCATCAGCGACATGAAGGAGCATCTCGGCCTGAAGCAGATCGATGCCTGCTGGATCTCGCACTCGCATGGCGACCACTTCACCCTCTTTCCCGCGCTGCAGAATCACGGTGTGAAATTTTGGACCATGGACAGCATCGCCGACAAGTGTGAGAACCCGCGCTTTTACGATTACCCGGCGATGATCGGCGCCTACAATGCCGGGTTTGAGAAAGCAAAGATCGACCGCATCCTGAAGGCGGGCGATGTCATCGACTGGGAAGGCTACAAGCTGCACATCGACTGGATGCCGGGACAAACTGAATTTGGCAACGCCCTGTGGCTGGAGCTTGATGGCAAAAAGGTCGTCTTCACCGGCGACAATCTTTTTGGCGATCCTGCCGATCCCGCGCAGAATGGTCACGAGTGTGTGAACGCACGCAACAGCGCGATCATCGGGGAAGGCTACCTTGTTGCCGCGAAGTACCTGCAAAAGCTTCAACCCGACATCATCATGGGAGCGCACGGGGTGCTGATGACCGAGCCCGGCGGCTTCATCGAACGCTATCACGACTGGGCTCTGCGCATCATCCGTGAGTATCAGGAGCTGCTGCCTGACACGAACTATGAATACCTTTTCGATCCCTACTGGGTCAGTGCCTATCCCTACCGTGTCGATGTGGCCAAAGCTGCCGAAGTCAGCATCACTGTGCGAAACTTCCGCGACCAGGCGCAGCAGCATCGCGTCGTCCTGCAGCTTCCTCCTGGTGTGCGGGCCGAGCCTGCGATCCTCGAGGGGACGGTTGCCGCAAAATCACGCCGGAGCTTCAAGGTCAAACTCACTGCGGACTCCGCCAAACTGCCCGCTGGCGTGCAGATGATTCCGATGGACATCACCCTCGACGGCAAGCGCTACGGACAGCTCTTTGATTTTGTTATCCAGGCCAGGGAACCCGCAAAGAAAATCACCCCATGATGAACCGTCGATCATTCACAACCCTGCTCGCCAGCCTCACGGCGGTGAGAAGCCAAAGCGCCAGCCCAAATGCCATGCAAATCGCCACACAAATCATTCAGAAGCAGATCGACAATGCCATGCTCTCATCCGCAGTGTTGAGGGTTCAACGCGGCGCGGAGATTTTTGAGCGCGCTTTTGGAAAGGCCGAGCCGGACTCCATGTTCCTGCTTGGTTCCATCACCAAACCCATCACTGCCGTCGCGGTGATGGTGCTGGTGGATCGTGGTGAACTGAAGTTGTCGGATCATGCGGTGAAGTACCTG
>CANJVS010000488.1 GCA_947477755.1 Verrucomicrobiaceae bacterium
AAAATGATCGGCCGCGTGTCACGCAGTGATGCACCGGTCATGATCACGGGAGAGAGCGGCTGCGGCAAGGAACTGGTGGCCGGAGCCATTCACAAATTCAGCCCGCGCACCCAGAAGACCTTTGTCGCCATCAACATCACCTCCATCCCGGACAACCTGATGGAGAGTGAAATCTTTGGCCATGAAAAGGGCAGTTTCACAGGCGCGGTGACGCAGCGCATCGGCCGCTTTGAGCAGTGCGACGGAGGCACTCTTTTCCTGGACGAAATCGGCGACATGCCGCTGGCGGTGCAGAGCAAACTGCTGCGCGTGTTGCAGGAAGGCGAGTTTTGCCGCGTGGGCAGCAATCAGACGCTGAAATGTGATGTGCGCGTGCTTGCCGCGACCAACAAGGATCTGGAAGCCGAGGTGGCGAAGGGGACTTTTCGCGAAGATCTGTTTTACCGCCTGAACGTGGTTCGCATCCACATCCCGCCACTTCGCGAGCGGCGTGAAGATGTCCGCCTGCTGGCCGAGTTTTTCCTGCAACGCCAGTCCGCACGCCGCCGCGGTCCCACCATGCGCTTCACGGATGACGCCCTTTCATTGCTGGAGGCTTATGATTGGCCTGGAAATGTGCGTGAACTGGAGAACACGATCCAGCGTGCCTGCGCCCTTTCAAACTCCGACGTGCTGCTGCCATCCGACATCCCGCTGGGCAGCACGGCTTACAACCGCCACACGAATCCCACCACCACGATCACCCGGATGCGTGATGCCCTGACCGCGCTGATCCATGCCGCGCAGACCATGCCGGACCTTGAGTTGGTGCCATGGATCGACAAAGAACTGCCCCGCTTGGCTTACAGGCACTTCGAAGAGAATGCGCCCAAGACCGCCAAATTTCTCGGCACCACAACGGCCGAAGTTCAGTCGCATCTGGAACCCGCAGCAACCAAGAAACCTGCGACCAAAAAGGCTTCAAACGCCTGATCTTCCGCAAGCCCCCGGCGCAAAAATCCCGCAGGGTTGGTTAGACTCCTGCGGGATAAATCAGCGTTGAGAGTTCAAGCTTGAGAGTTGGGCGCTTGTCGTCGCTTCCGTTTCGGGGGCTTAACAAATCACTCTCAACTCTCAACACGGGTTCCAGGCTCAGGCCTCCAGTTTCCACGAGCCGCGATAGTCGCGGGTGAGCAGCTTGCTGGCTTCGGCATCGCCCACGATCTCCTCCTTCACGGGATCCCATTTGATGGGGCGGTTCACGAGGAATGAAATCAATGCCAGATGGCCGGGGGTGGCGCTGCGGTGAGCGGTCTCCACGGGAGTGACGGTGGGTTTGCGGCTCTTCACGCAGTCCAGGAAATTGCGATGATGACCGGGTGTTTCATAGAGGCGTGTTTTGATCACGTCATCACCGAGCTTCGGCGCTGCGGAGCTTTCGATGACCTTGGCGTCCGGCTTGTCGCTCTCACGCTTTTTGACGATCTTCCTGAGGCTGTCTTTGGAGGCGTCGTAGCTGCCGCGATTGACATGCACCCATCCATCCGTGCCGATCCATTTGGTGCCCATCTTGATGTCTTCATGTCCACCGGCGATGGTCATGGTGATGTCGCCCGCGTATTTCGCTTCGGCGCGGTACTTGGTGGCAGTGTTCCAGATGTCGGTGCGCGGCGGCATGTCCACCTGGACGGGCTTGATCTCAGTCGGACCGCTGCTGTCCATGTCCATGCCCCAGTGGGCGATGTCGCAGTGGTGGCCGATCCAGTCGAGCAACTGACCGCCGCCGATGTTGTAATCCCAGCGCCAGTTCTTGTGAATGCGGCACTCGATGTAATCCTGCATCGTGGCCGGTCCGATCCACATCTCATAATCAAGATCGGCAGGCGGCGGGGTGACGCTGCGCTTGTCACCCGTTTTGGCAAAGTCATGGTGGCCGGCGGGAAGACCGACCTCGACATGCGTGAGTTTGCCGATCAGGCCATTGCGCACGATCTCGGCTCCGATGCGGAAATTGTTTTCACTGCGCTGCCAGGAGCCGGTCTGCCAGATGCGCTGATACTTCTGCACGGCTCGCACGATGGCCTGCTGCTCGGCAATGGTTCGGGCGAGCGGCTTTTCACCGTAGATGTCCTTGCCGTTTTTCGCGGCTTCGATGGAAGTGAGCGCGTGCCAGTTGTCCGGGATGGCGATCATGACAGTGTCGATGTCCTTGCGCGCCATGACCTCGCGGTAGTCGTGATAGCCTTTGCAGTCCTTGTTCTTGTAGGAGTTGTTGATGGTGTTGAGCGCCTTCTGCAGATTGCCTTTGTCGATGTCACAGGCCGCCACGATCTGGCAGTCGGCTTCATTGAGAAATTTGGCCGTGTTACCCGGGCCCATCATACCCCAGCCGAGCACGGCCATGGTGATCTTGTTGGACGGTGCGTTTTGACCAAACACACTTGCGGGCACAATGGTCGGGAAACCAATGGCGGCGGCGGACTTCGCGATGAACTGGCGGCGGGTTGAATAAGGAATGCGTTTCATGAGAGAACGCATTTCTAGCGTGCAACCGCTGGCCCTGTCGAGATGAATTCCCGCCAGCCTCTCAGGCCAGGTCGAGCACGACCTTGCCACGGCGCCCGCCTTCCTGGGCGCGCTGCATGGCCCTGCGGTGATCCTTCATCGGGATGACCTCATCGACAGCGGTGAACAGCTCATGATGGATGATCATTTTGGCCAGCGGCTCAAGCACTTCATAGAGCTCAGCGCTGCTGGCCTGCTCAAACCATTTGGTGATCCAGAGGCCGTGGAGTCGCAGGTTTTTGAAAATGAGAAACTTGTTTGGCACCTTCAGACTGCGACGACTCATCGCTCCATACGTGACCATCATGCCCTCATGGTCGAGCAGGTCCATGAGGTGGATGGCGCTGTCACCACCGACGGCATTGGCGGCGAGTTTCAGCGGCATGGTGCCAAGCAGCGCCCGCGCTTGAGCGACGCCGTTGTCATCATCGAGAAACACCGCATCCGCGCCCAACTCAAGCAGTTCGGGGATCAACTCGGCACGGCGGACGAAGTTGATCGTGCGCAGCCCCTTGTGTTTGGCGATCTGTATCAAAGCGCGGCCGACACCGGAGTTGGCGGCGTTTTGCGCCACCCAGTCGCCGGCTTCGAGATCGACATGCTTCGTGAGCAGATGCCAGGCGGTGACGGGATTGATCCGCAGCATGGAGCCCTGCACGGGATCGATGGATGGAGGCAGTTTGGCAAAGTGATGCTCAGCGGCGGTGAGATGCTGGGACCAGCAGCCGGTGCCGAGCAGTGGAATCACGACATCCCCTTTCTCCAGCGAGATCACCTTGGG
>CANJVS010000489.1 GCA_947477755.1 Verrucomicrobiaceae bacterium
AAGATGCCTGAGTGGAGATCGATGCTGGGGCCATGCACCTTCACCTCCATGCAGGAGATGCCGCGCAGTCCGTAGGTGAAGGTGCCCACGCCTTCAGCCACCATGCCGGTGTCTGAGATCGCCACCACATCACAGGCAAGCTCCTGCCGATGCGCTTCCAGAAAGGGTTTTAGATTGGGGCTGCCGATCTCCTCTTCACCTTCAAAGAGGATCGTCAGATTCACCGGCAGATCATTGTGCTGGGCCAGAGTCTCGGCCATACCGGAGACGTGGGCGATGAGTTGTCCTTTGTTATCCGTGGCACCACGGCAGTAGATGCGGCCATCTCGAATTGTGGGTTCAAAGGGTGGTGACAGCCACTCGCTCAGCGGCTCCACCGGCTGCACGTCGTAGTGGCCGTAAAGCAGGACGGTGCGGCGGCCTGCGACGTGCTTGTTCTTGGCCACGATCACCGGGTGCCCCGGTGTTTCATGGAGCTGGGTCGTCAGTCCCATGCCTTGCAGTTTCGCCACCAGCCACTGGGCACAGGCGCGTGTGTCATCGTTGTGTTTTGAATCCGTGGAGACGCTGGCAAAGCGCAGGCAGGTGAGGAGATCGTCGAGTGCAGGCATGGTAGCGCTGAGAGTGACTCAGGCTCCACGCCAGCGCAAGCAGTCGAGTTCAAGCCGCCTTAAAACACCGCCTTGCGATGAAACAGCCAGCTCTCCAGCAACAGCACGCCGAGCACCACCCAGAGCAGAAGGAAGGGCCAGTCGCTGATCCCCGCTGCCGCCACGATGGGGGCAAGATTCGGTTGAGTGGAGCTGGTGGTCGCTGCGGCAGGCACGTCCGTTTCGGAGGCGGAGGCCAGCACGCTGGTGCCACTGCGCCCCGTGGATTGCCAGGCACCGATGCGCTGGATGGAAAGCAGTCCGCTTTTTGCTTCATCCGTGATTTCTCCAAACTGCCGCCCATCCCATTCGGTCCATTGGATCAGGCCGGTTTCATTCAGCAAATCACCGGGATGCAGGGCACGCAGGTCCGTCATCGCTTCGCTGTTTTCAGCACACCAGTAGAGGGCATTGCCGAGTAAAAGAGGAAAGGCGGGTAGCAGGGCGAGTTGCTCGGAACGCGCAGGAGAAAAGGCGCTCACGACCAGTCGCTGGCCATTGACTTCACCCGCTGCCAGAACGGGCTCCGTGCCTGCCATCCAGAGTGGTTCCAATGATCCTCCGAGATTCAGCACACTGGTTTGCGTGACGGCCAGGCGACTCGTTGTGACCCGGAAAAGCAGGGGATGATCCGGCGCCACGCTGCGCACACTGTCATGCGGCAGCCCCGGTTCCTGAAGTTTGCGGAGTTGCACGGGACCGGAACTCACCGCCGGATTGAGCGCGATGACCGGACGGTCTGCAGGCCAAGTCTCCGGCAGCCAGCCTTCAAAAACATAGACGTCCGGTTTGTTCTTCATTGGCCACGCGGCAGGCGTGCCTTTGAGCATTTCGATGCGCCCCGCTTCGATCATGGAGGTCATCGCCAGCTCGGTGAAAGGGTCTGCTTTTTCCGCCACCCACGCCACCACCAGTGGTCGTGCCTGTGGCAGTGGCGCAGCGACTCCATCATCCCAGCCCAGGCAATCCCCCTGCGTTTTTAGGCGCAGTTCCAGACGCTGGCCGCGCACGCCTTCCAGAGGCAGAATGAGGGAGGTCGATGCGCCCGGCATCAACTCCAGTTCCCTGAGTTGGGCCAGCCGGCCCGCCAGCATCACTTCAAGTGTCGAGGTGATCTTCCCGGGGTTTGATTTCGCCGCGCTGACTTTGACAAAGGCTTCGAAGCGATCCCTTGCTAGCGGTGCCTGCCGGATTTGAAAACCCGTGATGCCGACATTCAGCGGACTGGCCAGTGCCACATCGAGAAAGGCATAGGCAAGCCCGTCCGTGTTTTGAAGTGCGGTGTCTCCCACATGCCAGATCTGTGAGCGCGCTTCCAGTTCGGCAAGCCGGCGCGCCACGGTCAGAGCCGCGTCAGGACGCCCTTCCATCGGCACAGGCTGGATTTCTGCCAGGAGACGCAGGCATTCACGGCGGTTCCGGTTTCGGGAAAGCAGAACGCGTGGCTTGGCATCAAAGGTGATCAATGACAACACCACTTGATCCGGCAGAGACCGCACCCGGTCCTGCAGCAGTTTCTTGGCCGCTTCCAATCGGGTGCGCCCCTGAGCATCATGCGCTGACATGGATGCGGAGCGATCCACGATCAGCACCACCGCCCCGGGAGCGTTGCCTCCGACTTCACTTGCGGGGCGCGCGAGTGCCAGCGCTGCGGCGATGATCACGATCAGTGTCAGCAGAAGTGACAGCCATTTTTTAAGTTTCCGCAGCCAGGCTGATTCCTGGTGCTCACGTGAGAGCGAACGGAAAAACAGCAATGTTGAAACCGACACTCTCCGTGCCCGCTTTCTAAACAGGTACAGCGCCACAGGGATCAGCGACAGCCAGATCAGGTGCAGGAGATGTGGGGCGAGAAAATGCATGGGGGAGTTCGAAACTCGAAATCCAAAGCTGGTCTTCCATGATCCGCATGCGGGATGATGGGAGGGCACGAAAGTATGACCATAACAGCAATGTCACAACTTAGTCACCAGCGAACTATGCTGATCATGGCAGATCACGCGATGTTGCCAGCCAAGGGAATAGCAGGCAGCTGATTTGCTTCAGCCATGGGCTCCGAAGATTTTTCACTTGCTGGCCGGCAGCGTCGGGATCCGCACGGCTGCAAATCGCTGAATACAAAGGCACCGGCTCAGTTCACCGAGACGGCCCCGAGGGAGGGAACAACGATTTCTTCACCTTCCTTCACCACCTTGTCAGCGGAGAGTTTGTTCAGGGCACGAATGTTTTGCGGAGTGGTGCTGAACATGTTGGCCACAGTTTCGAGCGTGTCCCCCCTTTCCATGCGATAGGAAATGACTCCGCGCGGCGCAGGTGGCGTTGTCAGTGTGATGGCTGATGGCATTACCTGCGTGTAGGCTGGTGCGCTTTCTCCGACGATCGGTGGCAGAGGTGTCGCAGGTTGGATGGCAGGCTCGGTTTTCACCACGGGAGCAGGTTCGGACGGCTTCACTTCCTGCGTCGGCGCGGTTTCCTGATCGTTGCTTGCGAGGTTCTCCGGCACTGTGTGGGTGGCTTTGTGTCCTGGTATGATGAGCTTCTGGCCGACGACGACGATGTTCGCATCCTGCAGGCGGTTGGATTCGGCGAGGGCTGCGGTGCTGATGCCATACTGTTTAGCGATGGAACCGAGATGCTCGCCGCTTTTCACGACATGGGTGACATC
>CANJVS010000490.1 GCA_947477755.1 Verrucomicrobiaceae bacterium
ACGGTGCTGAGCACGGCTTCTCCAAACTTTTCCTTCAGGGCGGTGACCATCTGCGCGGCATTCATGATTTTGAGATCGATGACTGGTTATTCTTCAACTCAGGAAAGCTCTTCGATGAGTTCCTTCTTCTGCTCTTCCAGCGAGTGCTCCCCGTCGATCTTGCGCTGCAGGCGCATCAGGCCTTCGAGCAAAGCCTCGGGACGCGGAGGGCAGCCGGAGATGTAGATGTCCACCGGGATCAAATGATCGATGCCCTGAAGCACGGCGTAGCTGCGGTACATACCGCCGCTGCTGGCGCAGGCACCCATGGCGATGCACCACTTGGGCTCCGGCATCTGGTCCCAAACACGCTTCACAGCGAGGGCCATTTTATAAGTCACTGTGCCGGCCACAATCATCACATCAGCCTGACGCGGGGAGAAGCGCATCACCTCCATGCCGAAACGGCTGAGGTCGTAGCGGCTGCATGCGGAGGCCATCATCTCGATGGCGCAGCAGGCCAGCCCCATGGGCATGGGCCAGAGCGAGTTCTTGCGCATCCAGTTGATCGCGCTGTCGAGCTTCGTGAAGACGATGTTTCCCTCGATTTTCGAGTCGTAGGCGGCGTGGGATTCGGCAGGGGCGACCATGAGTTTGCGTTCGGGCTTGGGTGGCAGGGATACGCCCCTGCCCTACCCCCGGCAACCGCTTTGTGAAAGTTTTCACAAGCTCTCAGATCAACCTGCGTTGTAGAGTTCGGGCCATTCCTGCCGTAGGCTCTGCCCTTCTTCCTGTGGCTCCCATCATCGCACTCTTCGTCCTTGCCTTCGTGTCGCTCATCGCGGTGCGCGTGGGCGCGACTGCCCTGATGATGACCGGGCTGAGCTGGGACACGGCCAGTTTTCAGTCCTATTCCGCCTTTTTTGGAGTGGGGTTCACGACCAAGGAGGCGGAGATGGTGGTGAATCATCCCGTGCGGCGGCGTATTATCCGGGATCTGATCCTGGCGGGGAATATCGGCCTGACCTCGGCGCTGGCCACGCTTGTCGTCACACTCATGCAATCTGCGGAGACCAGCCACCTGCTGCTCATCGTCGGTGCCCTGGTGACGGGTGCCTTGGTGCTTCTTTTCCTCTCGCGCATCGGCTGGCTACAAAAGCTGCTCGACCGGGTCATTCGATACACCTTGGAACGCACAGGCATGGTGCGGGCGCTGGATTACGAGCTGCTGCTGCGGATTCAATACGGCTACGTCGTCTCTGAAATCGAAGTCCTGCCGAACACCTATCTTGCCGGACGCGCCCTGCGCGATTCCCGCCCGTGGGATCGCGGCGTGGTGATTCTTTTCATCAAACGCGATGACGAGATGGTGCCCGGATTGCCTGGCCCGGCTGACATCATCCAGGTCGGCGATGTCGTGACCGCCTATGGCAAAGAGCAATCCCTTCAGGCCATGGTCGAGCCCATGGTTGCCGATTCCGTCCCTTCGGAATGAAAATCGTTTGCCCACCGTCCCGCCCTTCGATAAGCACGCCCTGACCTATGAGCATTGATCGCATCCACGAAAAAGTCCTGGAACTCCTCCTTTCCGAACCGGGATGGCAATCGTGGACGAGTCATCTCGACATTGGTGCAGGCACTGGTTCCTTGATCACCAAAATCAAAACCAAGCTCAGCGTCGAAAGCAGTGTCTGCGATTACACGGACACCCTGATGAAGTTGCCAAACCAGAAAGTGGACATCGCCAATCTCAATCACGAAAACCTGCCATATCCTGACGCCAGTTTTGATGTCGTCACCGCCACAGAAGTGATCGAGCATCTGGAGGATTTCCGTCGGGTGGTGCGTGAGATTCACCGCGTTCTGAAGCCTGGAGGCATTTGCATTCTCAGCACCCCAAACATCTTGAATCTGAACTCGCGACTACGCTTCCTGTTCTTCGGATTCTGGAATCTCTTTGGCCCGCTGCCAGTCAAGCACAGTGCGCTCTACTCCACCGGCGGCCATATCAATCCGGTCTCATGGTTCTATGTCGCTCATGCGCTGATGGATGCAGGATTTCCGAGTGTCACACCCCACATTGATCGCAAGCAGCGTTCGGCCATGCCAAAACTGATTTTGCTACTCCCATTCATCAAACTGCTGGGTGCCTGGGCTCTGAGAAAAGAACGCACACGATTCAAGACTCTCGACGAGGCCAACGAGCCTCTCGTCTGCGCCATGAACAGCACCGAGATGCTTTTGGGCCGCACCATCATCACCAAGTCCGTCAAATCCGCGTGATCGGTACGGCGAGTTTTTGACCGAATTCGCCAAGATGAAAAATCACTCCGCCAATCGCGAAGGCCAGGACCCGATTAGTGGCATCATCGGCATGGGGCTGATGGGCAAGGCTTTGATGACGATGCTAGACGCCACCAGAGGCTGGGATGTCATCCCGGCTCACTGTGTGAATGCGGCGACTGCCGGCGAAGTGTTCGCAAACAGTGATTGCCTTTTCCTCTGCCTGCCAAACTCCGGCATCGTCCGCGAGGTTCTCCGTGATGCCGAACTGCGCCCCGGCCAGATCATCATCGACACCAGCACCGGTGATCCGCGGGAAATGGCCGCACTCGGCGCCGAAATGGCCGCGCTCGGCGTGCATTATCTCGATGCGACCATCTCCGGAAGCAGCGCGCAGCTCCTGCAGTGCGAGGTGCTCGTCATGGTCGGCGGCGACCCTGACGTCTTCCAGCAGTGCCGCGATTTGTTTGCCCGATTTTCCCGTGAGGCCATCCACGTCGGCCCCTGCGGCAGCGGGGCGAAGATGAAGCTTGTGACGAACCTTGTGCTTGGTTTGAACCGCGCCGCGCTTGCCGAGGGGCTGGCCTTTGCATGGGATCTGGACCTCGATCCCGCCATGACACTCGATGTCATGCGCCGCAGCATGGCCTACTCGCGCATCATGGACACGAAGGGTGAAAAAATGATCCTGCAGGACTTCACGCCGCAGGCGAAACTCTCGCAGCACTTGAAGGATGTGAACCTCATGCTCGCCGCCACCGGGATGAAACTGCCATTGAGTGAAACTCATCGTGAGCTCCTCGAAAAAGCCGTCGCACTGGGATGCGGCGATCTGGACAACAGCGCCATCATCAAAGCCTTTCTGGAACCATGAGCGCCTCGCAACGTTACCTCGTTCTCATCACCGCCTTTCTGGCGCTCGTCTTTGACGGAGTCGAGCTCGGCCTCATGCCGGTGGCCTCTCTCTCCGTGTCAAAAGGCCTGCTCGGCAGCGCATTCACGCCCACGCTCGGCGGCGACTGGTTTGCGAAGTTCACCGCCTCGCT
>CANJVS010000491.1 GCA_947477755.1 Verrucomicrobiaceae bacterium
GAAACCAAGATGCTCAAGAACATCACCCCTGAGGACACCAATACCCCTGATCCGGATGGCTCGATCCTGGCTAACTTTGTGAGCCTGTCATCGAGTCTGGTGGTCTTCACCAAAGAGGATGCAACAACGGGAAACCTCAGTCTCTGGAGGACGGATGGCATCGCCCTCAATAACGCAGCAGGCACCGTGCAGATCGAGGATTTCCTGACCGAAACTGCTCCCGCGACGGCGGCCGTGAGCGCCAAGCAGTTCCGCAATCCCGTGCTGATCAGCTCCACCCTTTACTTCATGATGGGGGACGATGAATTGTGGAAAACCAATGGTGTCGACGATGTCGGCACTGTGCTTGTGCACCGGTTCCGTCCGGGGACGAGTGGTTCTGCGGCACAGAATTTTGCCCAACTGGCCAATGGCAAGGCGGTTTTCTCCGCCACCACCTCGGATGAGGGCGCGGAACCTTGGATGACTGATGGCACCCCCGGTGGCACCGCTCTTCTCAAAAATTTGTTTGCCGGCTCGACCGGCTCTTACCCGCAGAATTTCACTGCTGGCGCTGGCGATCTGTTCTTTTTTACCGCCGAAGAGTCAGCCGACAACCGTGAAATTTTTGTCAGCGACGGATCTACAACCAGCCTTCTCAAGGAGATCAACCCCACAGGCACCTCCGCTCCAGAAAATCTATTTTGGAACAACGGAACTCTCTACTTTTCCGCGCGAAATGACGACACCAATTCGGAGTTGTGGATATCGAATGGAACCCCGGCGGGGACGGTGCTTTTGAAAGATCTAAATACCGATAGTTTTGGTGATATGACGGTGCCTTCATCGCCCGGTGGATTCGCCGCCATCGATAACGTGGTTTACTTTGCAGCGACAGAAAATCTGACAGGCCGGGAACTCTACAAAACGAATGGAACAGCAGGCGGAACCGTGATCGTCAAGGACATCAGTGCCAGCGCAGGCAATGACTCCAATCCGGAAGAAATGGTGGTGATGCCCACCACGGGAGTTACGCGTAAACTTTATTTCATTGCCTCTGGTTCTGGCGGTCTCAATGGCGTGCAGGAAACAGGTCGCGAACTCTGGAAGAGTGATGGCACGGACGCCGGAACGGTGGTGGTGAAAGACATTCGTGCAGGAGCGGCTGACGCCATCGACGGCTCCAAACCGGCGTACCTGACGCTCATGAACAACATGCTGTTTTTCGTGGCTGATGACGGGGTCAATGGTCGCGAACTGTGGAAGTCTGATGGAACGGCAGTGGGCACCGTGATGGTTAAAGACATTCGCTCAGGCAATCTAGGCTCAGACCCCACCGAGTTGCGAAACGTGAAGGGAAAGCTCTTCTTTTTGGCGGACAGCGGAGTCTCTGGTCGTGAACTGTGGGTCAGTGATGGCACAACGGCTGGCACTGTATTGGTCAAGGATTTTATGCCCGGCATTGCTGACTCGGGTATCGATAAACTGGCGGTCGTGAACAACGTGGTCTGCTTTGTCGCGGATGACGGTATCTCCGGCCGGGAGATCTGGCTGTCTGATGGCACCGCGGCCGGCACCCGACTCGCTGTCGATTTTGTGCCCGGCTCCAGTTCTTCAAATCCCAACAATCTGTTTAGCTTTAACAACAATTTACTCTTCGCCGCTTCCAATGCTGCTACCGGCAATGAACCCCGAATCGCTTTCATGGCGCCGAAGATCATCGTGGAGCAGCCTGCGGGCGCTCCGCTGGTCAGTGGCGCGGCAACGGTGGATTTCGCGACAGTCGCCTTCGGTCAGAAGGTGACACGGACTTTTGTGATCAAGGATGATGGCATCACGAGTCTGGGAAGCATCACAGCGATCCTGGGCGGATTAAATGCGGCCGAATTTTCCATCGCGACAAAGCCTGCCAGTTCGATCCCCGGCAGTGGGGCAACCACCTTGAGCATCCTTTTCACCCCGAAAGAAGGCGGGTTGCGCACCGCAACGCTGACCATTTTGAGCACTGACGCAGGCACGCCATCCTTCCAGATTCTTCTGAGCGGAAACTGCACCAAAGATCCGACGATCACGCTCCATCCCGTGTCTCAAATGGTCAATGCGGGCGCGCCGGTGACGTTTACGGGTAGCGCTACAGGCACTGCGCCTTTGTCACTTCAGTGGCGGCGTAATGCGGGTGTGATTCTAGGCGCCGTCAGCAGCCCTTACGTGATCTTTTCGACGCTGGTTACTCAAGCGGGCACCTACAGTTTTCAGGTCAAAAATGGACTCACACCCGTCGGCACTGGCACCAGCAACAATGCTGAACTTGGCGTGGTGGAAGATTATTCTCCAGCACGCCTTCAGCAGGTGAAGGCAGGCACGGCCTCCACGACCATCACGGTCAATGCGGGCGGCAACGGCCTAACCTACCTCTGGAAAAAACGATCCAGCGGCGGAGCACTCTCGGGCGATGCGCGATTCAAAAACATCAACACCAAGACGCTCACGATCAATGCTCCAGCGCTTGCTGACAGTGTGGACTATTACTGTGAAGTCACCGGTCCCGGCGGGACAAAAATCGGGGGCACGACACATCTTCAAGTCTACAATGCCCGTCCGGACGTCAATACGGTGCAAGGCATGCCCGACGGGGTCGTCAGCCGCATGTACCTTTACCAGATCAAAGTGGCTGCAGGTGATGCCATGGCCCCGGTCTCCTACTCGGCATTAAATCTTCCGCTTGGTGTGACGGTGAATACTCAAACAGGTTTGATCAGCGGTCGCCCGACCAAGGCAGGCGTATACGATAAAATCAAAATCAACGCGACCAACGGAATCGGCGCTGATCTCACGCCTCCGGGGGATCAACGGGTCACCATTGTGGATATGCCCACCGGGTTGGATGGCGTTTATGCAGGTCTTGTCGGACGTGAGGCAAATTTGAATGACAACCTCGGCGGCCGGATTGACGTCGCAATCACCGCACTCACAGGTGCTTTCAGTGGTTCCCTGACGATGGGAACGACGAAATACTCCTTCAAAGGCGGACTCGACATCGGTGTTGATGGCATGGGCCAACCCGCCCCGCCGTTTTCGGCAGATGTCACCATCCCGCGGACTGGGACGCTCGCGCCATTGCGCCTAACCTTTACCATTGAGCCGCCCACTACCCTTGATCCGACCACCAGGGACCGCTTCAGCATCGGTCAGGTGAGTTCCGTCGGGACCTCGGGAGCGGTGACGGCCACGGTCACCGGTTGGAAACAAAAATGGAAGGCCACGCCGGTAGGCCTTTCAGCTTCGGCTTATCTTGGTCTCTACAATTTCGGACTCAGTCTGC
>CANJVS010000492.1 GCA_947477755.1 Verrucomicrobiaceae bacterium
ACCAGCGATTCCGGCCCAGTTTGCCGCCCTGCTTGATGCTGTAGCACCACACATTGCGGAAAGGATTGTGGAAGATGGAGCAGTAGTCGGCTGCTGGAGTGGTGAATACCGGCTTCGTCCAAGTGCGGCCATCTGAGGAACTCTGCAGCATGTGGCCGGACTTGCCGCGATCCGTGAGAAACTTGATACGCGCCTCCTTTGAGTTGAGATCGAGCCACACGCTGTTGTCACCACCTGCGTCGTTGCCTTTAGCGAGCAGTAGGTTGCCTTTGAGGATACCAAGATCAGGTCGCTTCCAGTGCTTCAAATCAGCGCTTGTCGCCAAGGCCAGTGGTCCGCGCCAGCCGGCCGTGTAAAACATTTTGAAGAGCTTCTCCTCAGGATCGTAAAACACGCCGCCATGGCCGAGGTAAGTCACAGCTTCCTGACCTTTCTCGTCGAGGTCTGAGGCGGCAAGTTCGTACTTTGTCTCCGCCTTGAAAACGGGATTGTCAGCAAACTTTACCGGCTGATGAAAAGTGCGTTTAAGATCACTGAACTCGATGAGGAAATCATCAACGAAGAGCTGCCGTCCCACGTCGATGGGGATCATTTTCGGTGGTTGCTTCAAATATGGCACAACCATCGGTTCGGCGGAGCCCTGATCCCTTCCCCGTGGTGGCCAAACATCCGGCAAAACAATCCCATTGTAGAGGGTCTCCGCCACACCAAACGGCGCGAGCAGGACAAAGACGAGAAGGAGAATTTTCAGCATGGCGGGCAGGACTCATCTAAACGCCAGCCACAATTGATCCATGCGCCGATTTGGTGGTTTTGAGTGATATGTTAACCCTGCTGTGAACCAATCGATCTCACTCCCACGCCAGCCGAACAAACTCGGCTGCGGTCCCGTTCCAGAGTGGAGGTTGCTTAGCTGAACTGCCGCGTTCGGGGTTGTGGGCACAGATGCCGAGTTGGTCGATGAGCGCCCATGATTTCAAAACCCCGGCCTCGGAGGTGAAGTCTTTGGCTTCGAGGATGATGGTTTGCACAGCATCGCTGCCCTGAATCTCGCGTTCGCAGATGAAAGTCTTCCTAGGGCCTCGATAGCTGCGCCATTCATTCTCCCTCACCACAAATGTCAGCCGGTTGGTTTTCGGCATCTTCAAGGTGAGCTTCAGCTTTGAACCGTCGGTGCCTCGATACATCGGATCGGTGACCTTGCGTGTCCACGTTTCCTGATGCGTGAGATTGCCGGCATTGAGTTGATACCAATCGCGCAGGCCATGGGAAAAATCATCGATCAAAGTGCTGATGTTCGCCGTGGCAGAGACCCCGGCGCCGCGCAATTTCACCGGATCCGTGTTGTGCAAAAGGCTGCTGATGCAGACTTCCTTCACCTCCTTCGAACCGCCGGGAATCGCGGCGAGTGATTCGGGTTTTGGCAGGGTGTGATAGACATTTGCAAAGGCGAACAACGGTAGATCAAGCGAGTGCAGAGGCAGTTTCGCGAAGAAGGCATCGCCTTTGCGCTCAACATTGGCACTGCGCCAGAAGCGCGCACGTGGATCGGGGTCGATGCTGTAATAGATCTCCACCCGGGCGACAGGCAGATTTTTCTGGTCCGGCGTGACGCGGAACAGCGGCATGTGATCGTCGGTTTGCAGCACGAGTTCACTCGCGGGTGTCTCCGGCAGTGCCGGACCGCCTTTGAGAAAATGATCAAACCAAAGCGGCATTGCCACCGCGACCTCTGGAATCAGCCGATGATTCAAATGCGGTGACCAGCTGTAGCGAGTCGGCTGGTTGGTGATGAGCGAGTTCGTGCGATAGACGTCGTCCATCCAACCGTGAAAATCATTCGTCCCGCTGCGATGCAGCACGGGGCATTGGATGAGCGGCGCGTAGCTCTCAAAGCTCAAGGTTCGACGGAACATATCGACGTCGCCTTTCACCTGCTCCTGCATCGCCGTGCCGCCAATGAACTCGTGCGACTGCCAGCGAAAACCCTGACCACCAACGCCTGGCACAGCGGCCTTAACGCGATCATCCGAACCGGCGACATACATCGTGAGATTGCCCCCCATCGAGAACCCATGCACGCCGAGACGCCGCGCATCGACCTCAGGTTGCTGTTCAAGAAACGTCAACCCGCGACGGCAGCCGAGCGTGAGCAGGTACCAATTGTTATTCTTCGGATGCTCGCGGTCCTCGAAGAACTGCTTCGGTCCGGGCAGGACGGTGTTGTAACCAGGCACGTTGAGTTGAGTCGGATCCACTGCGCCCCAATCCGTGTTAGGATCCCCGGGCTGCGCCCCCTCCACACTGTTAAACGGAGGCTGCCCGTCACCGTCGCCGCCCCAATTCACGGACAATGCCGCGTATCCACGCCCCACGAGCAATTTCACCTCGCTCAAAAAGGCCCGCTGCCCGCCGCCGTGGATGTGCATTACCGCTGGCAGTTTTTCTTTTGCACCCTCGGGAAAGCCATAGATCGCCGCCATGCGGGCAGGCTTGCCTTTGAAGTTGCCGATCAAGTATCGCACGTGCCGGAACACGCCGCCGTCCTCCTTCCATTCGCGGATGATTTCGGTTTCGAGGGGATCTTTGCGTGCATCAAAATCCGCCCAGAGTTCCTTCACGGATTGCGGTGGCTCAGCCGCATTCGTGAGGGTGAAAAACGATAATGACAGGCCTAGTAGAAGGGGTTTCATGCGTTTGAAGTTGCGCAAAAAAAACGGTTCACGGGTTCATGCGCCACAAGGTGAAATTCAGCACCGAGGCAAAACTGACCCACAGCAGGTAGGGCACCAGCAACCAGGCCGCGCCGCGATGCACGCGCCGGAAGGCAGCGATCGTTGCCACGATTCCCAGCCATAACAGCGCAATGTCCACAAACGCTAGACCAGGCAGATGCAATCCAAAGAACAATGGCGTCCACGCCGCATTGAGTACCAGTTGAGTGAGGAATAAACTGAGTGCTCCGCGCTGCAAAGCAAAACCACCGCGCCGCCAAACAAGCCAGGCAGCCACCGCCATCATTGTGTAAAGCAGAGTCCACACCGGGCCAAATATCCAGGCAGGCGGATTCCATGACGGCTTGTGCAACGAGGCATACCACGCATCCGGCATTGCAAACGCTCCCAGCGCTGGTGCGACAAAACACAGAATGATCCAGCCCGCGAGTCCGGGAATGGAGGAGCCTTTTGATGGAGAAGATGTGGAAGACATGGCGGACTAAATTGGCACAACAAATCGAGATCCAAAGAGGATGCTCACTTCAAATGAGGGTTGGCTCCTGAAAGAGCGCGACCGCACAAA
>CANJVS010000493.1 GCA_947477755.1 Verrucomicrobiaceae bacterium
AAGCCCGCAAGGCCTCCGGTGGTCTGCTTGGCCAGCTTAGCCCGGATTACGTTGTGCAGGACGCCGTGATCCCGAAGCGCGCTCTGGCCGAGGTGTTGCAGCTTGTCTATGACGAGGCTGATGCGGCAGACATCCGGGCTGTGAATGTCTTTCATGCGGGCGATGGCAACCTGCACCCGAACTTTCTCTTCGACTCACGCGTGCCGGGTGAACTGGAGAAGGTGGAACTCATCAGCAAGCGGCTCATGCAGCGTGTCATCGAAGTCGGCGGCACGCTCAGCGGTGAGCACGGCATCGGCAATGACAAGTCCGGTTACATGCCGCTCGTCTTCGGCCCTGATTCCATGCGGTTGCAGTGGGCCGTGCCCGCCGCCTTCAATCCCGCGCACCAGATGAATCCACTCAAGGTTTACGACCATCGCCGCTTCATCGCATGAACGTCTTCCCGCCAATGCAAAACGAGCGCCTGTTTGTGCCATTCCTTGATGAAGTGGATGGGACACTCTGCCTGCCCGCCAGCGCCACGGCGGCTGAGGTTCGCGCGCTGGTCAATGCTCATCATCTGCGTTTCCCGCTTCTCCTGGATGAGGCTGCGACGCTGCGTGAGCAGATCGCCAGCAGCACTCATGCGCCTGCTTCCAGCCGCTTTGGTCCCTGGTGCGACAACATTCTGGGCATGAACTGGCGTCTGCCCGGCGGACGAGTCGCGCGCATCGGTGAGCGCGTGGTGAAAACGACCACCGGCTATGACTGGTTGCGATTCCTGCTGCACACCGGCACGCGTTTCGGCGAGCCCACCGACTACGTCATGCGCCTGCGCCCCGACTGCGGCTTCACTGCCATCGCTCGCTTTGATGGCGATACCAATGTGTTGCAGGCCTGTGTCTCGAAACTTCTGCATAGCGGCTGGATGCACTGGTGGGATGCCGTGGATTTCATCGCAGAAGGCCAGGCTTCATTCGTCCGTGTGATATTTCACTGCGTGCCCGGGGAGGCGCCGATCTTCACTCAGCAGCTTCAATACATCGCCGAAAAAACAGGGGCGCAGCTCACCCTGCAAAACGATACGCAACCATCTCTCGATGGCCTGCCGGATCTGGTGATCAAGACCACACCCGATCGCGCCACCAGCCTTGCCGCCGAACTCTCACGGGACACTCTGCGCTGCGTGGCTTTGTGCTACAACGGTGTCATTCACGCCTACTTGACCGCAGGTGATGACCTTGCCGAGCGCATCCATGCGCTCGCGCAAACACTCACGGCGGAATTGCACTCTCAAGGCGGTGACTGGCACTCACGCTGGCTGCCTGCAACACCGCCATCACTCATCGAATCCGCCTGGCTCAACACGCTGGAGCAAGCCATCCATGAAGCATGAAGCGATCTCCCCCAGATTCAGAAAGAGACCCTTCCTTAAAGCTCTCTGAGGGAAAGCAGCAGGACTACTTTTCCAACTGCACGCACTGCGGCTTTTGCCTTTCTGTGTGCCCGACTTACAAGCTCACGGGTGATGAAAACAATTCGCCGCGCGGTCGCTTGCGCTTGTGGAGCGAGGAGGCGGCGGGCCGCTTGCCGCAGGATGAGTGGACAGATTTTTACACGGCGGAGTGTGTCGGTTGTCTCGCCTGTGAGACTGCCTGTCCAGCGACGGTGCCGTATGGCGAAATCTTTGAACGCATACGTCACGAGCACGTCGCCTCGCATCGCTTCACGCCGAAGTTGCCGCTGCGCCTCGCGGCCACCGCTGTGGCGCATCCCATCTTGTTCAATCTCGCCCTGCTGCCCGCCCGACTCTTGCGCCGTGCGGGCCTCAGTGTGCATCGCTTTCTTTTCCCAGGCAGTCCCTCGGTTCTGCAAAGCACCGCCGCGTATGCCGATGAACTCATGCAGCGACATCGCCCCACAGGTCCGCGTGTCGCTTTCCTCACGGGTTGCCTGATGGAAGCGATGTTTCGCGAGATTAACTTCGCCACGGTGCGTGTGCTCATTGAAAACAATGTGCAAGTCATCATTCCAGAAGGGCAGGGCTGTTGCGGCGCGTTTCAGGAGCACACCGGTCTTGATGGTGTCGAGACACTGCGCGGACGGAATCGCCATGCTTTTGGTTCGCTCGATGTGGATGTCATTGTCAGCAACTCGTCCGGCTGCGGCTACGCACTCGGCAAGACGCTGCAACCCGGCAAACAAGTGCGTGACGTGCTCGGCTTCCTCGGCGAACTCGGCCCCGTGCGCCGCCAGCGTGGTTCCGATAACGGGACGCGTGTCCATGTCGATCTGCCCTGCCATCTCGTGCATGGACAAAAATCGGCGGGTATTCCAGCAAGCGTGCTTGATGCCACCGGCTACCGCTGGCAGCTCGCGCCCAAGGCCAAGGATTGCTGCGGTTCCGGGGGTGTTTACAACATTCAAAAGCCTGGGAATGCTCGCGAAATCCTTGCCGGAAAGTCGGCCTTCCTCAATGAGGCGGAAGGCAATCCCGTCATTCTTGGCACCTCCAACCACGTCTGCATGATGCAGTGGCACAGCGCCGGTGCCACGGGCCTTGTCCAGCGTCCCTACGAGGTGAAGCACATCATCCAACTCCTCGATCCCGGCGAAGAGTTCAGCATCCGTTCAACATCACCGCAGCCATGAAACCCAACAACGATCTCACCCTGAGTCACGACAAAAAGATTGGTGACAAAAAGATGAAGAAAAGAACCCCATTTTTCTGTCTCCAATCTTTTTGTCTTTTCATCGTCGCGCTCCACGCCGCCGAGCCGATCGATCCGAACCGGTTTGAAAAGGAAATCCTCGTTCCGGCTGCACGCGATGCGATCCAGATGGAAGTGCTGCCGGGTGGCGATGTCATCTTTGCCGAGTTCTGGGGAACGATTAAACGTTGGGACGCGAAGTCAGGCGGCGTTAGCATCCTTGGTTCAGTGCCAACGTATGCGAAGGGTGAGATCGGACTGCTTGGCATGGCCGTGGCGCGGGACTTTGAGCAGAGCGGGCATTTGTATGCCTTGTTCGCTCCGACTGCTAAACTGGGCACGGTGCGCGTGAGCCGCTTCACGGTGAAGGATGGTAAAATGCCGCTGGAATCCGAGAAGGAGCTGCTCTCCTATCCCTACGATACGGAGCACGTCTTTCACATGGGCGGCGCGATGTGGGTGGATGGGAAAGGCGATCTCTACATCGGCAATGGCGACAATTGTCACTATGATCCCGGTCTGCCTCAGGACACGCGGCCGGACCGCAAAAACTGGGATGCCTTCCGCTCGGCTGCCAACTCGCGCGATCTGCGCGGCAAGGTGCTG
>CANJVS010000494.1 GCA_947477755.1 Verrucomicrobiaceae bacterium
CAGGTAATGCATCGAGACCATGCCGAAACGAGTTGAAGAAAAGCGGCTGCCGATGACCGCCGTGTCAGCACTGAGCGCGCTTGATGTCAGGTTTTCCGGGCGGTCGCGAAAGCCGTTGATTCCTGGAAGGATATTCTGGTTGTACTGCCAGACACCGGCCTGACGCGTCCAGACCAGAAAGGAATTGTAGAGCACGAGCACGCAGGTGTCTCCCCTGGCAGCGAAGGATGCAGGCATCGGCTGGTTCTGGGTTTTATCGCGAATTTCAGTGCCCACCCAAATCTTGCCATGCAGGTCGTAAGCGATGGGCCAGCCTCCGTGGCGCCGGTCCCCCACCATGACGGTTTTGCCATCAAATGTTAGGCCGTCGCCGGAGTAATACTGCGCTGGCAGATCGGTTCCGGTCGGCGGCAGTAGGCGGGCTTGCTGGAGCCACGGCGTCTGATTGGTGGTGAAGAGTCCGAGTTCGCGACCGGTGGTGGTTTGAGTCATCGTGAGCGCCAGGCCACCGCTGGTTGCGATGGGGTTTGCGGGAAAGCTGTTGTTCTCTTCCCGACTGCCTAAAAGCTCAGGCTGTGTCGGTGTCAGGCGGTAACGCTCCACGAGCATGGGTGTTCTTCCTCCATAATAGGCGACCACGAGAGAGTCCTCAAAACCAGGCTGTTGATCGAGCTCCAGGTTCAGCACGGGGGCGGGAGCGTTGATTCGACCCATGATGGAATAGGTCGGCGTGCGCGCCCAGACTCCACCTGCACGTTGATAAACATACATCTTGTTCAGGCCATTTACGGCAATCCAGTCGCGATTGACGGAGACCAGGCGGCCAAACGGCAGGGGATCACCACCGTTCACCGGTGCCGGGTTGTCCAGCGAGTGGCTGTAACTCCAGAGAAATCCCTGGCGGGTGAAGACATGCACCGAGCCGCGATTGTTATTCCATCTCGGGGCTGAAACGACAGCCGTGTCGCCAAAGGTTGCGACAGCGGTGCCCATCTCGTCATTTTGAATCAGATGAGTCAATGCGGGTGCCATCCTGCTGGTCATGAGTCCGGGCGAAAGTGGAGGCTGGCGGGGAGTTACGGCGGCGATGCAGCCAGAACGTGATGGCGAGTTGACGATGAGGTCCTGATTGTTGACATCACTGGCCAGCGTGTCCTCCCCGGTCACTGCCAGGACATGATTTAGCGGGGATGCGATCGGTAGAGAATAAGAGAGTTTGGTCGTGATGCCGACGCTGGTCTGCAAGCTGGGCATGGCTCCCGGACCAATCGCCACGTTGACCAGCGTCATGGATACCTCCCCGGCTGCGCCCACCACGGCACGGGTCGGCGTGAGTGCCACTGGACAATCGAGATTTGGATACGGCACGTCTGCAGGCAGTCCAACGGCGCCGATCAGCGTCCAGAATGAGGCACCGCGCTCATAAAGATAAGCGATCGGTAAAACTTGAGGACCCGTTGGACGTAGGCCGATGAGCAACCGGTTCCCGCTCACGCTGAGTGTGCCGCCGAAACGCAGCACCACATCCCGATTGGGTGGCCGCAGTATTGTCAGCAGACTGCCGGTGGTCAGACTGTACTCGCGCACCTCCCCCCGATCGTTGCCACTACCTTGCAGAAGACCAGGCAGGCCGATGATGGCATTGCCGGATCGAATCGCCAGCGTCCTGCCAAATCCGCAGTCCGCGCCTCCCGGGCCATCCAGGGTGCACTGCAGAGTCCAGGTCTCCGTGGGTTTGGTGACCAGATTGTAAGCGTAAACATAGGGCGTTCCTGAAGAGCCCTCCAGTGAGGTGCCGATGAGCAAGGTGCTGCCACTGAGGGCAAGGCCGGAGCCTAGATTATCTGCGCTGTAACCTGACGGCCGGTCAATGCTCTGCGCCGGTTGCCAGCTTTCGCCCGTGCGTTTGTAGAGAACCACGCGTCCGCGAGGTGACGATGTCTGTTGGAAGTGTGGCGCGCCAACGGCGATCCAATCTCCCGAAATAGCGACCGTCTGCCCAAAATAAATGCCAGATCCCTGCCTGTACCGTTCCTGCTCCGTCATGGGCAGAGACAATTTTTGATGAATGGCCCACGTGCCGTTCGTCTGCCGTTTCAGCACATAAGCGCTGCCTTCATCGGTGAAAAAGGCCGAGTCATCCGTCGGTGCGCCAACCACCGCCCACTCGCCGGAGGCGGCCACCGAAAGGCCAAAACTGTCGCCTGTGGCACCCCCGTCATCCGGCGCGAAGAAACGCTGTTCGCGTATGGCTTTCAGCGGATCGGTATTGCCCAAAAGAGTTTGGGCAAAAGCGAGGACGAGAAAGAAGCAGGCGCGGCAGCTCATAATAAGGAACGAATTTCCGCCTCCTTGTATCATGTTCGCCGGGGCGGTGACACGGTTATTTCATGCCAGCCACTCCATGGGCGGCTTCCCGGCGCCGTCTCACTCAAACACCACGGTCTTGTTTTTGAAGACCAGCACCTGATCCCGCGCATGCCACCAGAGGGCTTTGGCGAGCACGTTTTTCTCCAAATCACGCCCGAGGCGGACGAGATCCTGCACGCTGTCCTCATGGCTCACGCGCATGACGTCCTGATGAATGATCGGACCTTCATCAAGATCAGCGGTGACGTAATGACTGGTGGCACCAATGATCTTCACACCGCGCGCGTGGGCCTGGTGGTAGGGCTTGGCTCCGACGAAGGCGGGCAGGAAGCTGTGATGGATGTTGAGGATCTGGTTCGGGAAAGCCGCGATCATCGCGGGGCTGATGATCTGCATGTAGCGGGCCAGCACGACGGTGTCGATGCGCTCTTTTTTGAGCAGTTCGATCTGCGCGGCTTCCTGCTCCAGTTTGTTATCCTTCGTGATCGGGAAGTGATGGAAAGGAATGCCAAAGCGATCCGCGGCGGGGCGCAGCGTGTCGTGATTAGCGACAATGAGCGGGATGTCCACGGGCAGGTCACCCGCCTCATGCCGGGCGAGCAGATCGTACAGGCAGTGGTTTTCCTTGGTGACGAAGAGGGCGATGCGTTTGCGCTGGCTGGTGAAGTGCAGGCGCATTTGCATTTCATGCCTGCGTGCCATGGGCTGGAGCCGGTCAAAGATCTCCGACTTCTCTAGGGTGAAGTTTTCCAGGCTCCATTCCAGACGCATGAAGAATGCATCCTGATCCGGATCGATGTGCTGTTGCAGGTCGATGATGTTCCCTTTGTGGGATGAAATGAAACCTGTGACATCGTGGACCAGCCCTGGGCGGTCCGGGCAGTGAATGAGAAGCGTGGCGGTGTCTTGCATCGGTGGGGAAGGGGAGG
>CANJVS010000495.1 GCA_947477755.1 Verrucomicrobiaceae bacterium
TATCTGCATGATTGTTGATGTTGAGCCCATCAGCATAAGTGTCGCGGAAACGGCAGCGGCGGACTACGCCATAGGAGCACAGTCCGATCCAGGCGCCGGTCGTGGTATGCCGCACCCAGATGTCCTCGACCCGGAAGCGGTTAGCGGAGCCTGAAATGCCATGCTGGATGGCGTTGATGGAGCGGGCGGTCAGCGAACCATCGACGGAGAAGCCCGAGACTTCGACATCGCTACCGGAGAGCTTGAATCCAACGTTGCCGGAAAAGTAATTGGGCTTTAACTCGCCCAGACCCACGAGGTGCGTATGCCACAGGCCGGCACCGCGGACCTTCACTCGATCAAGCTCCATCGGCTGGGTCTGATGAAAAGTTCCGGCCGGCACCCACATGGCCTTGCCTTCGGTTCTTGCCTTGTCCATGCACGCGGCAAAGGCTGCGGCATCATCCTTTCCATCGTCAGGCACCGCACCATAATCCGTGGCGGACAAGCTGCCGTCCGGCTTCTGCAGCGGGGGTGCCACGAGTTCCAGATCCAGCAGGTCGATGACATACCAAGGCGCGGTATCTGCCGCCTGCTTGTAGAGAGTAATCGTGTCGCCGGTCTTGAGTGGAGGACCGGTGAGAAATTCGCGGGTCTCATCAAAATAGGCGTGCGGCGTGCCGGTGGATGGTGCGTTGTCGTTACCGTTGGGATCCTTTCCGTAGAGCCACGAATGAAGCGAACTAAGTGTTACCTTCTGCCGGGCCTTGCCATTCACCGCGACGGTCAGGGTATGGCTCGCACCGCCACCTTGCGGCGCATCAGGCACACTGGCCCGAATCACCATCGCGTTCGCGGGACTCCGCACCTTCCAGGTGACGTGCTGCCCTGTGACGGCGAGTTTCACACAGGTGTGGTTAAGCGCTTCGTTCGCGATCTCACCATAGGTCCGGGACGTGAGCTTTTCTCCCGTAGTGACGCCCTGCTCCGCCTTGTAACTGATCCATGGTACAGTTGCCCCGGCGATGGGAACTGGAACCGCACCCCAAACTGCCTCATCTCCTGAAAATAGGACCACGACGACTAGAATGGTCAGAGACTTATAGGATGAATTCACGATGAGACTATTCTGAGGCAGGTCGCGAGCCCTGACAAATCTTACTCTTAGGAATAAAGTCCGAGGAGTGAACAGGTTCCTTTTGATGAAATAATTTATGCCAGAATACTTTTTCACCTGATTCCGAGCTTGGCCTATCCATGGCAATCCCGGTTTAAGACCTGAAATCAGGCTCGCTTTTTTTTCTGATCCCTGAAAGCATGCGCCCATGAATGCCTTTTTTCACCACACCGACATGAAATCACTCAACCGCCGTGAGATCCTTCGCGGTTTTGGTGCCTCGGCCGTTCTTGCCGCTTTTCCAGGTTTGCGCGCGGCCTCTGCGGACAAGGATTCCCTGCCCATGCAGTTCTTTAAAAGCCTCAGCGAGGAGCAGCATGCCAAGATCGCCCTGCCGGTGGATCATCCGAAGCGCCAGTATGTGAGCAACTGGTGGTATATCTGTCCTGATCAGCGGCTTCACACGTTTTACACCAAGGACCAGCAGGACCTGGTGAAGCAGATCTTCGAGTCACTGCATGCTCCGGAGCATCGCGAAAAGATGACCTGGCAGGTGCAAAAGGATCTCATGGGCCAGATCAAGAACACGCCCTCCGTCGGTTTCTTTGGCACTCCGGCGGACAAGGATTTCGAGTTCATCTACACCGGCCACCACGTCACGCGCCGCTGCAACGCCCACACGGACAAAGGCATGGGATTCCTCGGCGAACCCATCTTTTACGGCAACTTTGCCAAAGCGTTTCGCGAGACCAAGGATCATGAGGGCAACCCCTTCTGGTATCAGGGGCTCCTCTTCAACGAGTTCTACAGCGCCCTGGACGGCAAGCAGCAGGAGAAGGCACTCGTCGGTCGCGAGCCACGCAAGGAAGATCCCGCCACCGTCATCCAGAAGCGCAAGACCGATCTCCCCGGCATCAGCGGCGCGGACCTAAGCAAGGACCAGCAGGCCAAGCTTCTCGACACCATGCGGCGCATGCTCGCCTGCTTCAGGCCTGATGATGTCACCGCCACGATGAAGACCATCGAGGACAAGAAGGTCATCGAACGGCTCTTCATCTCCTGCTATGGCGGTGCCTTCGACATCGGCAACGACAAGGTCTGGGACACCTGGCAAATCGAAGGGCCGGACATGGTCTGGTACTTCCGCGGCGTGCCGCATATCCACGGCTACTTCCACCTGGCGGCGTGAGTGAATCACTGACCGGCTCAGACTTTCATCATCTCTGACAGCTGCTTCGTCGCGATGCCGATGGGGCGGTCGAGCGGAACGCCGGCGCAGGTAAGCAGTGTCGTGAGCAGATCGCCTTGATTGCCTTTGACGCTGTTGATGAAGCGACCGGTGTTGATGGAGCCGCCGCCTTTGCCGGCAATGATGAAAGGAAGGTTCTCGCGGGTGTGCTTGTTGCCGTCCTCAAGTCCGCTGCCCCACATCATGATGCAGTTGTCGAGCAGCGTGCCATCGCCCTCACGCAGGCTTGCCATTTTCTTCACCATGTAGGCAAACTGGTCGATGTTGAACTTCGTGATCGCGGCGACTTTGCGGACCTTCTCGGCCTCGTTGTTGTGATGCGTGGGGCCGTGGTGGGTGTCGCTGAAGCCGAGTTCGGGATAGGAAACGCCGTTCGGTGTGGAACCGATGTAGGTGCTCACGCGAGTCGTGTCGGTCTGGAAGGCGAGCACGGTGAGGTCGCACATCACCTGCATGTATTCGCTGCGCTTGTCGCCTTCGGGGATTTTGATCTCGATGGGTGGCGAGTCGCTGGCCCTGCGCTTGCTCGCGGCCACACCAGCCTTCTCCATCGCGGCGTCTTTCTGCCGATACTCGATGGCCGCGATGCGGCGCTCGACGGAGCGCACGCTGTCGAGATACTCATCGAGCTTCTGCTGGTCGCCATGCGGAAGGTTGCGCCGCAGGTCCTTCGCGCCGCCGATGACCAGATCAAGCATCTGGCGGTCGAGCGGGTCGGTGGCCGTCGTTTTGCCGCCCTGGTCGGTTTTGCCGAACAAACGATTCAACACGCTGCGCGGATTGATCTCCGCCGGCATCGCCTGCGTGGGCGAGCGGAAGCTGCAATGTGAGTAGTAGCCCTCGTTGAGTCCCTCCTGGTTCTCCTTGTGCGTCTGCGGCATCGTGGCGAGTTCCAGCGAGGGCAGCGCGGTGAGCGCCCCGTGGTAGTTCGCAAAAATCTGGTCCGCCGA
>CANJVS010000496.1 GCA_947477755.1 Verrucomicrobiaceae bacterium
AGAGCTGCTGATCAAGGCAGTCAAAACACCACGCGGCAGATGCGACGAAAAAGACAAACCAGTGGTAACCATTCAGTTGCTTGTACCAAGGTGCGTTGGCGTCGGGGAGGGAGGCAGAATTGCTCATGGGCGCGGAGAGTGAAGCACACACGCCAAAGTGGCAATCACGAAATGCAGCACCTCATGCTTCCATTCAGCAGAAGGTGCCGGCGGCTGATCTGAATCTGACAGGCGCTTTACTTCCCGAGCACCTGACGCAGCACCTCAATGCACTTCTCATTTTGCGGCATGGTGCCGACTGAGATGCGAACCCATTCGGGAAGCTTGTAGGCGGCCATGGCGCGGACAATGATGCCCCGGGCCATCATGCTTTTGAAGACGGCGTTGCCATCACCCACTTTGACGAGGACGAAATTGGCGTAGCTGGGAATGTATTCGAGGCCCATGTCACCGAACTGCGCCTGCAGATAGGCACGGCCTTCGTCAGTGATTTTTTTGGTTTTGTCCTGATGCTCCTGATCGTGCAGCCCGGCCAGAGCTCCGGCTTGGGCGATGGAGTTGATATTGAAGGGCTGGCGGGTGCGCTGCAGGATGTCGATCAACTCTTTGTTAGCAATGCCATAACCGACGCGGGTTCCGGCAAGCCCCTGAATCTTCGAGAAGGTGCGCAGGACAACGACGTTGCGGCCCTGGCGGACGTATTTGAGGGTGTCGGGCGGATTATCGAGGAACTCGTAGTAGGCCTCATCAAAGACCACGACGACATGATCGGGAACTTTCGCCATGAAACGGTCAATCTGGTCCTGAGTGACGAGCGTGCCGGTGGGATTGTTGGGATTGGCGATGAAGATTTTCTTGGTGCGCGGCGTGATGGCGGCAGCCATGGCATCGAGGTCATGAACATAACCCGGATCATCGATTTCGATGGTTTCAGCACCGAAGACTTTGGCCATGAGTTTGTAGACAAGAAAGGCGTGCTTGGCGGTGATGATGTTATCCCCTGGCTGAAGGAAGGCGTGGCCGATGAACTCGATGATTTCATTGCTGCCGCAGCCGATGATGAGGTTCCCCATCTCCAGGTCAAATTTTTCGGCAAGCGCCTGACGAAGCCGGTAGGAGGCGCCATCGGGGTAAATGTGCACGTCCTTGACGGCATCACGCATGGCATCGATCGCCTTGGGGCTGGGTCCAAGTGGATTTTCGTTAGAGGCCAGCTTGATGATATCCTCGGGTTTCAGGCCGAGCTCACGCGCCACATCCTCGATGGGCTTGCCGGGTTCGTAAGCGACGAGATCTTTGAGCTGTGGATTGGCGAAGTTCCAGATGGACATGAGGTGGTGAAAAATGTGAGCGTTTTCTTCGACCGTGATTGGAGCGCTGGCAAGCACGAGAGCAATTCCAGTTCATGCACAAAGCGGTCGCTTGAAGAGGGAAAGTGAACGTTTTTATCTGTGAAGTTGCCATCCTAGAGTCTTCAGCACATGGTACGCGCCGAGTTTCATCCATGCCTTCCGCCCCCCTGACCTGCCCTCACTGCGAGTCACTTGTAGAGATTCAGGTGACCGCTGTTACACGCTCCCGGCCCTGTCCGGCGTGCGGCAGGACAATCATGCTGCAAGTCTCTGGGCGGGAAAGCCGAATCAAGCACAAGGCGCTTTTGATGGGAACGGCACCACCCACGGACTCCATGTCCAGATCGGAGTTAGGCTGTGACCCACAGCAACTGCCGGGTGATCCATTTGAGCGGATGTGCTCAGACCCGGAGATCCTCAGAGCGCGGAAACGTTTCTTCATGGCGGCGGGATTGGTCGTGGGTCTGGCCATGCTCGCAACGTTTTTTCAAATGACGGGGATGTGGAGTATTTTTGGTGCTAACGAGGCTGAAGGGGCGAGCCACCTCCTCACTTCTTCTCCTGATGATCCCGCCCTGTCAGACGAGCAGTCAGCCCAAGTAAAACCGTCGGTGCCAAAACCAATCACCGTGGTTGAGTCGATTAAAAAGCTCAGCTTTCGCGCCGCATCACAGCGAAATCAGGCAATGACTTCGAGCAGCGAACCACAGTTGGCTCTGGAAAAGTTTCTCGCAGCTCCGAGCATCGAAGAAAAACTCGCCTTTGTGGTGAACCCGAAGTCGGTGGAACAGCAGATGCGGGATTTCTATGCGAACCATCCGATTGGTGTGGTGGATTATCAGCGGATTGAGTCCGAGGTGAAAAACGGTGCCGGCTTCATCGAATTCCGTGTCGTTCTGAAAGATGGCACCAAAAAATTTGCCGCCGTGGTCCCCAGCCCCGACGGACCAAGAGTTGACTGGGCGAGTTTTGTCGCGCTGGGCGATCTTGAGTGGGAGCAGATGCGACAGGAGCGGCCACAAAAACCCACCCTCATGCGCGTTCTCGCTGTTACAGCCACTCATTTTGAAGGGTACTTTAGCGATGCAAAGAACCTGCGATGTGTAGAACTCGTGCCAGCTGGCAACCCCACTGCCTCTCCGGTCTATGGTTATGTTCCCTCAGGGACGGAACTCGACAAGGATCTCGACTACTGGCTGCGCAGCTCGGGAGGCAAGCGGGCTCCGCTCACCGTGAAGTTATGCTACTCGCCCATGACCAAGGAAAATGATCAAGTTTGGATCACTGAATTGGTGGTTCCGGGGTGGGTCACCGTTGCCGCAAGAACGCCCCAGTGAAAATACGTGAAGACAGTCGCGATCAGAAGCTCTTTGGCCACTGTGAAAAACTTTTCCCAAAATTGCAAGAACACCTAAGCCGGGACGTAATTGAGCCCGAAGTATCCTCCTTTACCCCCTAAACACGACATGAAAATGCACCCCAATTGCCAAGGCAACCATATCGACCTCCGCTCAGGCGTCAGCCGCCGCGATTTCCTCTACGTTGGCATGTTGGGTGGTCTCGGATTAACACTGCCCGAGATGATGCGCCTTCAGGCAGCATCAGTCATGCCTGAGGTCGAGACCTTCAAGCCAATCGCCGACTCCATCATTCACATCTACCTGCCCGGCGGCATGGCTCAGCATGAGTCCTGGGATCCGAAGCCCTTCGCCAGCCCTGACTACCGTGGTCCTTACACGCCAATTAAAACCTCCATTCCTGGAGAATATGTGGGCGAGCAGTTCAAGAACATCGCCAAAATCATGAACAAGCTGACGGTGATCCGCAGCATGACCCATGGTGAAGCCGCCCATGAGCGTGGCACGCATAACATGTTCACCGGCTACCGCCCAAGCCCGGCCATCAAGTTCCCAAGCTTCGGCTCCATGATCTCCCATGAACAG
>CANJVS010000497.1 GCA_947477755.1 Verrucomicrobiaceae bacterium
GCACCGTGAGTTGCCCGTCGCCAAGGTTTTTGAGGGCGAAAGTCTTGCTGTCTGTCGCGCTCACCGGCACGTTGTCATAGTAGACCGATGCACCACTGGCAAGGCCGCTCCCGGCCGGCTGCTCGACGGCGAGTATGGGTCGCTCAGAAAAACTTCCGGGCCCCTGAAGATTCAAGGTGTAGTCCCCTGTGGACAAACTGCGGTAGCCCGTGGTGACGGCGAAATACAAAGTTCCCGCCTGGAGCGTGTAGCTGACCTGCGAGTTCAGCCCAGCGGCAGAATCATCATCGCCGATGATCACGTTTGCCAGTGGGTTGGCCGGATTAAAAGCCGTGGAATAGAGGAACAGATAGGTGTCCCAATCGTTGGGATTTGTGGCCGTGGTCGTTAGTGTGTAAGTGCCGGAAGCAGTCACGGAAAAAGCCACCGCTTCATAGGGCGTTGTGGTGCCGGAAAGGTTGTTAGGCACTCCTGAACCGTTGGCGTCGGGTCGGTTCCACACCGCATGGCCTAAAGTGCTTCCATTGATGACATTGGCAGATGTCACCAGCCCGCTAAACCTTGCCACCTGCTCGGTCAGCCCGGAGCCGCCATTCTGGTAGCCATGGGTCGTGCGGCCACGGGCGCGGAGCTGGCCACTGGCAGGCAATCGAAGGCCATTGAGCAGCCAGTTGCTGGTCGTGCCCACACGACTTGCGTTGCCCAGCAGAGTCCAGGTCGCGCCACTGTCCGTGCTCTTCTCCAGAGTAACCTGCGAGACCTCGGGGCTGCTGCCACCGCGCGTCCAGCTAACCTGTGTGGCGTCGACCGTTGTCAGAGTCTGCGTCGCGATGTCATTGTAGAGCCGGGCGATTTTGTTTCGCGCCGACGCGCTGGCCGCGCCGTTGGGCTGCAGGCTGGTGAAAAAGCCCCCGAGCAGAATCCTGCCATCCGCCTGCACTGCCACGCTGTAAACGACATTATCCGCTTTGGGATCAAAGCCCGTGTCCAGCGTGCCGTCGGCATTCACCCGTGCGATGCGATTGCGGCTGGTGGCGCTCGCCGCCCCGTTGGGTTGCAGCGTGGTGAAGGAACCCCCGAGCAGGATCTTGCCATCCGCCTGCACCGCCATGCTATTGACGGCATTGCTCGCCTTTGGATCAAAGCCTGTGTCCAGGGTACCGTCGGCTGAAACCCGGGCGATGCAGTTACGCAGCGTCGGACTCGCCGCTCCGTTCGGTTGCAGGCTGGTAAAGGTACCGCCGAGCAAAATCCTGCCGTCTGCCTGAACCGCCACGCTGTTGACTGTGTTGCTCGCCGCCGGGTCAAAACCCGTGTCCAGCGTGCCGTCCGCATAGACTCGCGCGATGCGTTTCCGGGTGGTGGCACTCGCCGCGCCATTGGGTTGCAGCGTGGTGAACGAGCCCCCGAGCAGGATCCTGCCATCAGCCTGCACCGCCACACTCGCGACCTCACCGTTCGCCTTCAGATCAAAGCTCGCGTCCAATGTGCCGTCGGCATTGATCCGCGCGATGCGACTGCGACCTGTAGCACTCGCTGCGCCGTTCGGCTGCAGGTTCGTGAAGCCGCCGCCGAGCAAGATCTTGCCATCCATCTGCACCACCAGGCTTCGGACTGCGCTGCTCGCATTCGGATCAAAGCCCGTGTCCAGCGAGCCGTCCGAATTCAGTCGCGCGACTCGATTGCGGGTGATCGCGCCCGCCGCTCCATTGGGCTGCAGGGTGGTGAACACGCCGCCTAACAAAATCTTTCCATCCGCCTGCACCGCCACGCTGGCAACCTCGCCGTTCGCCTTGGGATCAAAGCCCGTGTCCAGTGTGCCATCAGCATTCAGCCGCGCAATGTTGCTGCGAGGCACCCCGAGCACTGAGGAGAAACTCCCCGAGATGATCGTTTTGCCATCCGGTTGCACTGCTGTGGCCATGACATAACTGCCCGCGACATTCAGATTCAGCGGATCGAGATCACCAGACGCGGTAGTATCAGAAACAACGGTGGCGGCGGCGATGATGAAGCCCGACGCCAGATTGCCGACCGTGGTGGTCGAGGTATCGGTGAAGTAGATCCCGGTGAGGCTCGTGTTCGCCGCCGCCGCCGGGAGATTGATGGCGAGCATGTCGAGGAATGCCTTCGCCGCACCGCTGCGATTCTGAACCTCCGTGATGACATTGGTCACCGCGATGCTGCTGTCGCCAGGAGGTGTCGTCTGATTGGCGCTGTCATACAGCCAGGTTTCAGGGCGCAGATGCGTGCCGGCTTTCAGCACAGCGACATATTCAGTGGCGTCCGCAAACGTCAACCGGACGCGGCCAATCTCCACCCCCTGATAGGCAACATTCCCCGTCGCGTTGGCCGCCACCAGCAGATGCAAAACGGTGGGGTGAGCGATGTTCACCGCGAGCGATGCAGAGGTGCCAAGGCTGGAGCCAAAAGTGTTTTGAGTGACAAAGACCTGGGGGGAAGAAGCCGCAAATTGAAAGGGTACGCTCTGATAAGTCACGCTGCCTGTAGGCTTCGCAGCATACAGCCAGTCCAATGGACCATTGGTGATGGTCGTCATACTGAGCGTCGTGAACTGTGCAGCGCCCGATACTGACTGAGGCATGACACACAGGAGCGGAAGCATTGCAGTCAGCAGGAGGAGCCAAATTTGTTTTCTCATAAGTGGACGAAGGATTGATGATCTTTGACGCAGAATCGAGTTTCAATGCTTGAGCCACAAAACTCCAAAGGGAGTGAAGAGCCTAATCACCGACACAACAAGTGAACAGGGATCAGTCAACGATCATGCACCTAGAACCAGAGTTGAGCGGCTGGCTATTCCCTGATCCGCAGCGCCACGGCCGCATTATGCCCCCCCATGCCTGAGGCGATTTTCAGAATCTCATCACCAGGGCGGAGGTGGATGACATCAGGAAGCACGTCGGCTAGCCCGAGCAGGTTCCCAGGAAGGTCGGGCAAGGCCGCCGTGATCAGGGCAATGTCGAGCAAACCGCAGGCCCCAAGAGTATGACCGGTGAAGGGCTTCAAAAGCAGAAGCGGAGGCAGATCAATGAAGGCGCGGCGCATTGCCTGCATCTCTGATTGAGCGTGATTCAATGTGCCTGTGGCATGAGGACAAAGCAGAGCAGGACGGGCGAAAGTGCCGACCAATTCCGCCAACGGCTCACCATCCTCAGGAATCATGAGTGAGTCATAGGCATCGCTATTCGCAGCATAGCGGGTCATTTCAGCCAGGCCGCTGTCCGCAAGCTCCAAAGTCAGCGCCACGCCAGCCTCACCGAGGTGCA
>CANJVS010000498.1 GCA_947477755.1 Verrucomicrobiaceae bacterium
AAATATTCACCGCTGTTTGTCTTGAGCCGCGCTACTTCTTTTTGCCGCCGCGTTTCGGCTTGCCGTAAACGATGGTCATGAACCCACGCGCCAACCAATGGCATTGGCTGTGCCAAGCCACTTAAATTTGAAAACAAGGAAGCTTCTCGGCCCCCAACCCTCCTTGGCTGAAGCAGCGTTGAGCATCGGGATCATCACGCCATGGCGGATGCGGCTAAGGCACGTCGTCACCCAGATGGCTCGACAGGTGCTTTCTTAACTCGGTGCGGGCGCGGAAGAGCAGGCTCTTCACGGCGGGCAGGGACATTTTCAGGATCTCGCAGATCTGCTCATAGGGCATGTCCTCATGACGACGGAGCACCACGGCGAGACGCTGTTTTTCAGGCAGGGCGGCGATGGCTTGATCGAGTGCTTTTTCCAGTTCGTCCTGCTGGGTGAGGTGGTCAGGGCCGGCCGACGTCAGGTCGGCGTACTGGCGCGGTGGATCGTCATCGTTCTCATTTTCCAGGGGCACTTCCTTCCGGCGGGTGCGGCGGCGGGTCTCATTGAAAACGAGGTTCCGCATGATGGTGAAAAGCCAGGTCGTGAACTTGGCGCTCGGCTCGTAGCGTGGGGCACTCTTCCACACGCGGATGAAGACCTGCTGGGCGATGTCGTGTGCGTCGTCGAGATTTCCAAGCATCCGGGCTGCTGCGCCGATCATGATGCCCTGATGCAGTTCCACGAGCTGCTCGAAGGCCTTGATGTCGCCCTCCTTGACGCGGAGCATGAGGCGCACGTTCTCCTGGTCGCATGACTCACCCTCCGTGTCAGAGGACACGTGGTGCGTTGGTGGAGCGGGCCATTCCGGTTCCGGCATGACAAGAGAGGGCAGGAGACCAGTGACGCTAGCGGCGGTCATGGCTGCGTTCAACTCCACCTGTCGGGTATGGTTGCATGAAAAGTATCAAAAGCAGATGCCCGCCGGTTGTGTCACCCCTTGCGCGGACCGAGCCCATGCGCTTAGTGCTGCGCCGTGACCTTTCGCCATCCCAAACATGACGTTTTCATCCCTGATCAGACCGAACCCTGGACTGCGCTGCGCCGAGTGACGCACCTGGGCATCGTTTCCCATCAGGACGACCTGGAGATCGCCGCCTACCATGGCATCACGGAGTGCTTCAAGAGTGGCGACAAATGGTTCGGAGGCGTCGTGGTCACCGACGGGTCCGGTAGTCCGCGCAAAGGGCCGTATGAAAAGTACACGGACGAAGAGATGCAGCAGGTGCGCCTGATCGAGCAGCGCAAGGCCGCCTATGTGGGCGAGTACAGTTTTATGGCGCAGCTCGGCTATCCAAGTGAGGAAGTGAAGGAACAGCGCCACGGCTCGGTGGTGGAGGACATCAAATTCATTCTGGAGCACGCGCAGCCCGAGTTTCTCTACCTGCACAATCCATGCGATCGCCATGACACGCATGTGGCCACCTTTTTCCGCTGCCTGGAGGCCCTCCGTGCCCTGCCGCGTGAGATGCGCCCGAAGAAAGTTTATGGCTGTGAAGTCTGGCGCAAGCTCGACTGGCCGGTCGGTGGCGACAAGGTCATGCTCTGGGTGGACAAGCATCCGCACATGCTGCGCCCGCTGCTTGGCGTCTTCGACAGTCAGATCAGCGGTGGCAAGCGTTACGACCTCGCGGAAGAAGGCCTGCGCCATGCCAATGCCACCTACTTTGACTCGCACACGACGGACAAGACGAGCCTGCTTTCCTTTGCCCTGGACCTGACACCGCTGGTCGAGGATGACCAGCTTGATGTGCAGGAATACACTCTTGGTTATGTCCGCCGTCTGGAAAAGGACGTGTCTGAGCGGATGGCCCGGTATGTCTGAGCACTGACATGCGCCGGTTTTCGCATTGCCTGCTGACCCTGGTTTTAACGCTCTGCGGCGCCTGCGCACCGATGGCCTCCCACGGTCCAGTGGATGCGCGCACGCTGAAGAAGATGGATGCCCGGACCATCACCCGCGCTGAATTCACGGAGCGGCTCAGATCCACCGCACTGCTTGCCTCACTCACGCCGGCGCAGCCGCGGATCACGCTGCCATTCCGGATGATCTCCGGCACGCCATGCATCCAGGCGGATGTCGGTCCGGGCAGGACCATGGAGATGATGATCGATACGGGGGCGGCCCGCATGATGATCCATGCACGCACGATGGCGAAAAACCATTTCACCGTCGTGCGTGCTGATCAGGCCCAGGTCACCATGCTTGGTGTTGCAGGCAGTGAAAAGGGCCGCCTCGGCATCGTCTCACCCCTGCATCTCGGTGACTGGCACATGCAGGCATATCCCTGCTTTATCAGGACACAGGAGAGCCGCCTTCGAGGCATTCATTTGCCGGTGAACATCCTCGGCTTCGATCTGCCTGCGCGTGTCTGCTCCTACTTCACGCTCGATTATCGCAAGGGCACCGTCACCTTTGCCTTTCGCGAAACCTTCACGCCTGACCCGGGCATGAAATCCACTTTGACAGCTCTTCGCATCACCCAGGGAGTGCCGTTCATTCAGGTTGATGCCGGCGGCGTCAGCTGGCCGTGCCTCGTGGATACCGGCTCCTTCAACGGCGTCGAGATCAATGAAGCACTGGCAAAAAAGTTGGGCGTGCAGGATCAGGGCAGGCTGGTCAAAGGCGTCTATCTGGCTGCCGTGGGTGGCACGCTGAGTTCAGAGATCGCCAAGCTCCGCACCGTCACGCTGCCGGAGATCAGCCTGGCCGGAGGCAGGTATCCAAAGGCTGAAGTGGACATCTCTCCCGGCATGCCGCGACTCGGTTCCTTCTTTCTCAAGGACTACCGCGTCACCTTTGATTTTCAGCGCAAGCGGCTCTGGCTGGAGCGGTGATCAGCCAAGCAGGGCCGTCACCACTTTGCCTCCGTCGGTGATCGGCACCGGGCGTGAGCCATCCATGAGTTCCTTCGCCGTATCGATGCCCATCGTGGCATGAATCGTGGCGTGAAAATCAACCAGAGGCACGGGGTTCTCGACGGGCTTCTTGGCGAGTTCATCGGTCACACCATAGGCACCGCAGTGATTCAATCCGCCACCGGCGAGAACCATCGAGAACGTGGTGCCCTGATGGCCGCGTCCGCCACGACCATCAAACTCAGGCGGGCGACCAAATTCGGTGCCGACAACGATGAGGGTCTTGTCGAGGAGCTTCTTGGACTTCAGGTCGCGGATCAGCGCGGACAGTGCGGTGTCGAGTTCCTGAATGAGCAGATGCTGGTTTTTGAAACCTTCGTTATGA
>CANJVS010000499.1 GCA_947477755.1 Verrucomicrobiaceae bacterium
AGAACCCCTATGAATAAGAAAATCGTCCTCGCCTATTCCGGCGGCCTCGACACCTCCGTCCTCCTTTCCTGGATCAAAGAAACCTACAACGCCGAAGTGATCGCCTTCTGCGCCAACATCGGCCAGGACGATGAACTGAAGGGCCTCAATGCGAAGGCCAAGAAGACCGGTGCTTCCAAAATTTATGTCGACGACCTCCAGGAGGAGTTCGCGCAGGATTTCATCTTCCCGATGATGCAGGCGGGCGCCATCTATGAAGGCCAGTATTTCCTGGGCACCAGCATTGCGCGTCCCTTGATCGCCAAACGCATGGTGGAAATCGCCAAGGCCGAAGGCGCCACAGCGATCGCTCACGGCGCGACGGGCAAGGGCAATGATCAAGTGCGCTTTGAGCTCACGACCGCGGCATTGGCACCTGATCTGGACATCATCGCCCCATGGCGTGATGAGCGTTTCCGCACCCAGTTTCCCGGTCGTGCCGAGATGATCGCTTATTGCGACGAGAAAAAAATTCCGGTGCACGCCAGCACCAAAAAGCCATTCTCCATGGATCGCAATCTTCTGCACATCAGCTACGAAGCGGGCATCCTTGAAGATCCCTGGTTCAACGCGGGCGATGTGAAGTATCGCGATTACTTCACCACGCTGTCAGTCTTTCCTGAAGATGCGCCGGACAAGGCGGAGTATGTCGTGCTCGATTTCGATAAGGGCAATTGCGTGGCCGTGAACAGCAAGCCGATGAATCCGCTGCAGGTCATGAAGGCGCTGAACAAACTCGGCGGCAAGCACGGCGTGGGTCGCGTGGACATGGTGGAAAACCGTTTCGTGGGCATGAAGAGCCGCGGTGTGTATGAGACTCCCGGTGGAGCCATCCTGCATTTTGCCCATCGCCAGATCGAGTCCCTGACCATGGACCGCGAAGTCATGCATCTGCGTGACAGCCTGATCCCCGAGTATGCCAAGCTGGTGTACAATGGTTTCTGGTATGCGCCGGAGCGTCTCGCGCTTCAGGCACTGGTCACCGAGAGTCAGAAAAATGTCAGCGGCACGGTGCGTGTGAAACTCTACAAGGGCGGCATCCACGCTGCTGGCCGCCAGTCCCAGTTCAGCTTGTACAACCCGCACATCGCCACCATGGAAGCGGATCCGACGAAGGCCTACAATCAGGACGACGCCACCGGCTTCATCCGCCTGAATGGCCTGCGCCTGAGGGTGAATTCCCGGGTCAATGGCACGAAGAATCTGGGCAACTAAATCTTCCGCACGCGCCTTTCCATTCACGATCCTCCATGGAGCTTCCACGAAGCATTCATGGGGGATCCTGCGCGTTTGGGGGATGAAGTATTTCAGGCTTGTCAGAGATGGGGTGCAATCGGTAGGTTGGATTTTGCGTATGTAGCGCGTCTCTCTGACCCAACCTCATGAAACCCATCCTGACACTCCTGACTCTCACCGCACTTTTGACAGGTGCGCGTGCTGCTGAAACCAAACCTGCCCAACCCGGCGGCAAACTGCCTGGCAACGTGGCCATCAGCCTTGTGAAAGTGGCCGATGACCTTGTGGATCCCGTGAGCGTGGCTGCCCCGAATGACGGCAGCGGACGTGTGTTTGTGATTGAGCGCCCCGGCGTGATCCAGATCATCAAGGGCGGTAAGAAATTGAAAAAACCGTTCCTCGATCTCAAGGATAAAACCATCTCCTCCTTCTTGGAGTTGGGCATGTTCAGTATGGCTTTCCATCCTGATTTCAAGAGCAACGGCAAAGTGTACGTCGCCTATGCCGACCTTTGGTTTAACGGCGCGACCATGATCGCCGAATACAAGGTTTCGAAAGCCAATCCCGACCGCCTCGATCCTGAAAGCGTGAAAATCATCATGCAAATCGATTTCCCGTACTGCAACCATCACGGTGGCCAGATCGCCTTTGGACCGGATGGCTACCTTTACGTCGGTGTTGGTGACGGTGGATGGGAAGGTGATGTGATCAATGCCGGACAGGACCTGCACACGCTGCTTGGCAAGATGCTGCGTATCGACGTGAACAAGTCATCGGGCGACCGGGCCTACGACATTCCGAAGGACAATCCTTTCATCACTCCGTTGCAGCAAATGACGCTGTTTGGTGTGAGCGAGGAGGCTTTCTCCAAGGTGCATCCCAAGGCCAAACCTGAAATCTGGGCCTACGGCCTGCGCAATCCGTGGACGTTCAGCTTCGATTCGAAGACGGGTGACATGTTCATTGCTGACATTGGACAAAATCACTGGGAAGAGATCAACATGCAGCCTGCCAGCAGCAAGGGTGGTGAAAACTACGGCTGGAAGTTCATGTGCGGCAGTCACCCATTCCCGATGATCTTGAAGAAGAATGCTGATGGCACCGAGACATCCGCCGATCCCGCAAACTTTCCCAAAGTGGGCGTGGCACCAATCGCTGAATACAGCCATGTGGATCAGGGGATCTGCGTGATCAATCTGGGTGTCTATCGTGGCAAGGAGTACCCTGAACTCGATGGCGTGTACTTCGCCGCCGACTGGGGCAGCGGCAAAGTCTGGGGCATGAAACAGGAGGCCGGAAAATGGCAGATGCAGGAGATGCTCGATCTCGCCGATGGGATGCGTCCCACAGGTTCCGGCATCGGTCCGGATGGCTCGATCTACCTGACCCACGCCACGGCAAATTATGGCGGTCCGGTCGATCCTTACACCAGTGAGCGAGGCGCAGTGTGGAAGATCGTTCCGACCAGCAAAGTGGCGAAGGGAGCCTCCACGGCACCTTTGGCAGCGAAGTGATGATCAGTGCAGGGCCACCCTGCAAACTCAGCGGAGCACCCGGCGTGGTGCTCCGCTTTTTTTATCGCAGTGATCCCGCTTATTTTGCTCATGATGACACCGATGTTGTTTGAGTCTTGTGCCGCTGCTTACTGGCGCGTTAGACTCTCCCCATGAATCCGAGCATCTGTCGTACGCTGAGCACCATCTGTTTCCAGGCAGGTATCATATCCATCGTCCTTTCCATCTGGATCTGGTGGTTTCTGAATGGTGACGATGCTGAGCAGAAAGCCCATGCCGAGCGATTCGGCATCTTCATCGGTTTGTGGGCACCGACACTGCTGATCCTTTCCAACCGGTTCGACCGCTATGCGGACAAGGCTAAGCCGCTGCCGGGTCTGATAGATCAGTCGCCCGAGCAGGAATGAGGCTGTTCAGAGCGCCCGATCAAGGAAACGCTTTTCTTCTTTGAGCAAAAGAATCGAGGGGATCTGTTCGGCAATGA
>CANJVS010000500.1 GCA_947477755.1 Verrucomicrobiaceae bacterium
ATTTGCGACCTGGAAGTGGATTTTCCCGCACGAATTCCGCATCAACTGGGTGCCAAAATTCAAGCGGACTGTTTATCGGCAGGTCTTCGCGGACTTTTTTCAGGTAACCCTGGAGATGCCGCGTGACTGAAAGCATGGCGTCCGGTTAAGCTGTGACAGATGATTCCCCACCGCGATGATCCCAAGGCTCCGACGCAGAAGTCGGCGGGTTGGACATCGCCCTGGAACTTTGATGACCAATGGGAGATCGATCATCTGCGGCGCACGCCTCCGTCCGCAGAGTTTGAGGCGCTGGCAAAACCACAGGAGCTCCCGCCCGCGCCTTTGGCACCGGCTGCTTACAACCGTGGCAACCCGGCCCGGACATCCTGGGTGATGCGATTGATGGTGTGCCTCGGCCTGCTTGGTCTTGTTCTGCTGGCATGGACTTACCTGACTGACGCGCCTCTGCAGCCGGATGCGGATCTGCATCTCCAGATGCCCGCAGATCGGGCGGCCAAGGTCCGTGTGCCGGAGCAGTTGAAGCTCTTTCTCGGCACGGTCAGGAAGATCGAAAACATGGAGCTTGCCGGCAAGCCCGCCTGGAGCTGGGACACACCATCCCTATCCAATTATGTGGAATCCAATGGCGTGGCTTTTGACAATCTGCGCGATCTTCTGGAAGACTTCGACTGGCATCCGAATCATGCCGCCTGGCGCGCGGAGGATCTGGGTGAGCATCCGGCCTGGCCTCATGTTCGCATTTTGCTTCAGGCGCAGGCCGCCTACCTGATCCGCCTCGGCAATGAGGAGGCAGCTTTCACCACGGCCATCGACATTGCCGAAATGAGCCGTCGCATGCAGGAACTCTGGGCGTGGCCCTCGTTCATGCAGCGTGCCCAGGAACTGCATGCGGCCGCCGTTCAGACGACGGCGGAGCTTCTCAAACAAACGCGGCTTGGCAGCCAGAGCCTCGAGCATTTTCAGAACGAATTCATGCAGTGTGAGCCGTCCGACAAGCTTCTCCAGGGCGGTCTCAGCATCTTTTACCAGCTAGAAAAAAATCGGCTGCTTGGTGAAAAAATTTTAGCTCACCCGGACACCCTCCCGGCGGGCGCAATCAGGGAGCGGCCGACCCGGCTGTTCTTTAAAAATCATGAGACACTCAATCTTCTCGCCGACGCGTTCCGTCATCTGGTCAAGGAGGCCGTTTCGTCTCCTTACGCGGCACGCGGAAAGCCATCACAATCCTCCCGCATGGCGAGCCTGCAGAAGCCGGTTTTCTACCAGCCAAACGGCGCTGGAGAGGCCTATTTCGCAGCTCATGTGGAACCCTATCTGCTGCTGCCGGGGCATCACCATCTGGCAAAGGCGCGCCACAGCCTCGTGCTCAGCCTCTTCGCCATTCGCCGATATGTCGCAGATCATCAGAAGCTGCCCGCCAGCCTCACCGAGTTATATCCAAAGTATTTGTTAGGCTTGCCTCTGGATCCCTTTTCAGACGAGCCCATGCAGTATGATCCTTTGAAGGGTGTCCTGTTTTCCGCAGGGGTGAATTTCCTCAAGGAAGGCGGCCGGATCACCCAGCCGCCGCTGCTCGATGCCGCCGAGCCTACCGTTGATCTCGGAATCGCCGTCGCCACTCCAGTCAGGACTCCAAAATAGACCGCAGCCATGAAGTACACCTACCGTGAACTCGCCAAGATGATCGACCATGCCCTGCTGCATCCAACCCTGACCGATGCCGAGGCCGAAGCGGGCTGCCGCATGGCGGTGGCCTACGACATTGCCAGCGTCTGTGTGAAACCCTACTGGGTGCCGCGTGCGGCGGAGCTCCTGAATGGCACGGACGTGATCGTGTGCTGCGTTGTCGGGTTTCCCGCCGGCAACAGCGCCATCGAGGTGAAACGCTACGAAACCGAGATCGCCTGCCGGGCTGGCGCGCGTGAGATCGACATGGTGATCAATGTCGCCAAGGCGATTGAAGGCGACTGGGATTATCTGGAGCAGGAGATCAGGACCCTTGCGGGGGAAGCGCACAAGCGCGGGGCCAGGCTCAAAGTCATCTTTGAAACGGATTACCTAACCAAAGATGAAACCAAGATCAAACTTTGTGAGATCAGCGGGCGGGCCGGGGCGGACTGGGTGAAAACTTCGACCGGTTTCGGTTTTGTAAGACAGCCTGATGGCAGTCTGCTCAGCCGGGGGGCCACCGAGCATGATCTCAGGCTCATGCGGCGGCACAGCCCGGCCCATGTGCAGGTGAAAGCCAGCGGCGGCATCCGCGATCTCGATGGCCTCATCCTCGTCCGCGACCTGGGCTGCACCCGGCTCGGCGCCAGTGCCACCAAGGCCATTCTGGATGAATATCACAAACGCTCCGCTACAGGTGAAGGCGGCGGCAATGTGGCGGAGCTCGGTGCCGGTGGTTACTGAACAATCTGAATCGCCGAACGCCTCTCCATGGAAGGGCCCGAAACTGCCGGGTCGCCACGAAATGGATTTGTGCTGAGATTTTTTGTCAGAAATGAGCACTTTCTGACAAAGGGAGGTGAAACCATTGCCAATGTCCGACCACGATCAATTTCTACCCCTCTTCCTCGCCGCGCAGTCTGATTTGCGGGCGTTCATCGGGGCAGCGGTGCGGGATGCGGCGACGCGGGAGGATGTGTTCCAGGAAGTCGCCATGATCCTTTGGAAAAAGTTCGGACTCTATGATCCCGCCCGGCCGTTTGGAGCCTGGGCTCGGGGGATTGCCTCCAGAAAGATTCTGGAAGACCGCCGCATGCAGGGAAAGCTTCCGGAGTCCTGCACTGCGGAGACGCTGGAGGCTCTTTCACACGGGTTCGCGGCGGATGAGGCGGAGTCCCCCTGGCAGGACCGGGAACATGCGCTGAATCACTGCCTCGACACGCTGCCTGAGCGCAGCGCCCGGTTGATTCGCGACCGCTACACTCACAGCCAGCCCATCGAGAGCATCGCCGCCGAGTCAGGGCTGAGCGTGGAGGCACTTTATCAAACTTTAAGCCGCCTTCGCCGCCAATTGCGCGACTGCGTGCAGCGCCGCCTGGGGCTCACCCTGGATTGAACCGCATGCCCCTCTCCGCCGACAGTTCCGAGTTTGCCGATCTGGTCACCCGCTGGCTGGATGAGACCGCTACTGCGGATGAGGCGGCACAGCTTTGGCTCTGCGTCTCGAAGTGCCCCGATTGTGCCCGCGAGTTTGCGTCGGCGACACGCTTCGAGGCAATGCTTGGTGAAACATTGAAAGC
>CANJVS010000501.1 GCA_947477755.1 Verrucomicrobiaceae bacterium
CCGCCGCCCTGACGCGCGGTGTAGACTTCCTTGGATTTGCCCTCGCGCCCGTTGTCGAACTCGAATGGATAGGTGCCGTCGCTGTTGATGCTGTAGGAGACCGAGCGCTTGTCGCCATTCACGCTGTAGCTGAGTTTGTAGCTGTTTGATCCGGTGCTTTCGAATCCGGTGATCTCGGCGCCGCGCAGCGCGGTCAGTGCCTCGCGCACTCCCTGAGCCCTTGGCTGCGGATCCGCCTGTCCGTCCACCTCGACGACCTCGCCATGAAAGGCACTTTGCAAATACGGGCGCTTGGTTGAGGCATGGTAGTGATAGCCGAGCTTCGCGTCTTCGTGCCCGTGGCATTCATCCAGCTTGCCGATCGGCGAGCCGTCCGGCTCCGTGAGTCCGTAGATGGGATAACCATCCATGGCGAAAGCGATGGGCTGATCCTTGCCCACCACGCTCTGCAAGTGCAGCGGAGCGATGTGATAATGATAATCATCGGCGCGGCCGCAATGTCCGCCCCATTGGTCCAGTTCGCCGATCTCATAAGAGATCTCGCCGCGATTGTTCTGCGGGTTGAAAATCGGAATGCCGTTCACGCCGATCGCGATGGCTCCGCGCAGAAAGTGATCTTCGATAACCGCAGGTGTTTTTGCCGGGACCGGTTTCAATGGCAGACGCCAGGCGTTGTCACCGGAGTAAGGCTGCGGCAGAGGCACCTGCTGCTGCCAGGCGGTGATGCCCACCATCATGTTGTGGTCAGGGATTCCGTTCGACTCGATGTAAAGAAAGTCCTTGTCCCATTTCACATTCACCTTGGGTGCAAAGGCCGTGAAGGGTGTCGCCTTTGCCGGGGCCTTGCCCACACTCGTCTGCACGCCATTGGCTGCGACTAAAGGTGTCGCACTTTGCTTCTCCCCATGATTCATTTCCCAGTCGGCCAGGATGTGCGCACGCAGTGCTTCATTATAAACAGGCTGTTCACCGGCCTTCCAGGTGTGTGCCGATGCCGCACTGGCCAGTGTCGCCAGGGTGAGAAGTGTGAGCGTCTGGTGGTTCATAGGAGGTTTCAAGTTCGCGCCATTCTGCCAGGCACGTGTCAGATACGTATCAGGGAAATAGGGGAGATTTGTCAGCAAACCGTAAAGAAACTCGCGCAAGCCTGCGCAGATTGCGATAGTGCATCTCGTGAATTCCCCCATGCGCATTCTGGTGATTGATGACGACGCCGAGCTTTGCCAGCTCGTTGCGGATTATCTTGGCCCCATGGGTTTTCAGGTTTCCTGTGAAAACGATGGCATCAACGGGGCGCAGCGTGCCCTGGCGGAAAGCTGGCACGCGATCATTCTCGATGTGATGATGCCCGGCTGTGATGGCTTTGAGGTCCTGCGCCGCATTCGTGCCAAATCCAAGGTGCCGATCATCATGCTGACCGGTCGCGGTGATGAGGTGGATCGTGTCGTCGGCCTTGAACTTGGAGCGGATGATTATCTGCCGAAGACCTTTTCGTCACGCGAGTTGCTGGCCAGGCTGCGTGCCGTGCTGCGCCGCACGGGCTGGGTTTCGGAGACCACGCCCCAGGCTCCGATGCAGGAGATCATCGTCGGATCCCTGCGCATCAATCCCGAGTCTCATGGAGTCGTTCTGGGTGACGAAGCCATCACGCTCACACCGGCGGAATTTGGCCTGCTGCTGTCGCTGGCAAAAGCGCATGGCCGCGTGAAGACCCGCGAGCAGCTCATCGAAGAAGTGGCGGACCGCGAATGGGATGTTTTTGACCGGGCCATCGACATGCACATTTCCACGCTGCGCAAGAAACTCGGCGATGACCCGAAGACGCCGCAGTTCATCAAAACGGTGCGCGGTTACGGCTACCAACTCATCGCCCCCACACGCTGACATGCGCCGGTACATTCCCATTTACGTGAAGGTGCTGGGCTGGCTGGTGGTGAATGTGCTGGTGCTCGTTTTGCTCGTCATCGGATTTCTGCGCCTGCAGTTTCACATGAGCCTCGACTGGATGCTGCTCGGACCAGCGGGTGAGCGGATCTCATCGATCGGTGACCGGGTCACGGGCGAGCTTTCACGAATCCCTGAGAAGGAATGGGCCGGTGCGCTGAAACAGTATGAAGCCGCGTATGGTGTCACCTTTGCCCTGTTCAGCCGGAGTGGAACCCAGGTCATGGGCGCACCCTTGAATGTGCCGGCAGAGTTGACTCCCAAACTGGCGGACAAGCGGCCCGCTGATGACCGTCATCCCTCCAGACGTCCACCACCCCGGAGACCGCCTGAGGTGGCGACTGACGCTGCCGGTGGTCGTCCGCATGATGCGCCACCCAAGCCACGCTTCATGCAGCGCACGGGCAGTCCGGCACGATACTGGGCCGGCATCCATCTAGATCTTACCTACGGTCCTGATTTCATGCCGCTGACTCTGCTGATGGTTTCTGACTCCATCACCGGCGGGGGGCTCTTCATTGATCTTTGGCCCTGGGTCGGTCTGGCAGCTGCCTGCCTAACCATGTCCGCCTTTTTATGGTTGCCCTTTGTGCGCGGCCTTACCCGCTCCATCAACCATCTCAACAGCGCTGCGCGAAACATCGCCCATGGCCGCTTTGAGCAGCGCGTGCCGGAGAAACGCAGTGATGAACTTGGCGAGCTTGCCACATCGGTGAATGCGATGGCCGGCCAGCTCGGCGACTACGTCATGCAGCAGCGTCGCATCACGGCCGATGTCGCCCACGAACTCTGCTCACCCATCGCCCGCATGCAGATGGCCCTCGGCATTGTTGAGCAGCGCAGCACGCCGGATCAGGCCAGCTACCTGAAGAAACTCGACAACGAACTCCAGCACATGGCGAAGCTCGTCGAAGAGGTGCTCACCTTCAGCAAGGCGGAGACGCTGCCCGAACGCGAAACGCCGGTCGATATTCATTTGCGTGAACTCATCGAACAAGTCATCGCCCGTGAAGCTGCCTCCGCCGATGTTGTCCTCGACGTCCCCGCCGATCTGACGCTGCACACGCTGCATGAGGCACTGGATCGCGCTCTTGGCAATGTGTTGAGAAATGCGGTGCGTTATGCCGCGCAGGGCGGACCGATTGCCATCAGCGCATCCCGGAAAAATGGCAGCACGATCATCCTCATCGCCGATCAGGGCCCCGGTGTTCCGCCGGATACCTTGCCGCGCTTGTTCGAGCCTTTTTACCGGCCTGAGGTTGCCCGTGCCCGCCACACCGGTGGCAGCGGTCTCGGTCTCGCCATC
>CANJVS010000502.1 GCA_947477755.1 Verrucomicrobiaceae bacterium
CGCCAGCGCGACCTTTTGCGTCTCGCCATCGTAGAGGTAGGGGAAGTTGAACTCCTGCTCTTTGGCATGCCGCTTCATCTCCGGGAAACTGTCGTTGTACTTTGAATAGCCCAGCTCATCAGGCCGCAACGCCGCGGGATCATTGGGATTGATCGCGACGAGCTGCAGCCCCCGGCCCTGGTAATCCCTGACCAGTTTCTTGATGCGTCCTTCGACGGCTTGTGAAGTCGGGCAGTGATTGCTGAGGAAGGCGATCATGAGGAGATCGGCCTTCGCATATTCTTTGAGGCGGTGATTTTCCTCATCAATGCCTAACAATTCAAAGTCCGGCGCCGCGTCACCGATTTTCAGTTCGTGAAAACCTTCCGGCAGAGATGAGGCGGGCTTTCCGGATTTCTCCGCCGTCTGGGCAAACGCCAGCACGGGAAGCAGGAGGCAGAGGGCGAGCGGTTTCATGACGTAGGCGATTACAGCGCACGGGGCAGGTTCTGCACCAGACTATTTTTTCCACTGCCAGGCTTCATCAAAAAAGCCGGCCGCCGGGATGCCGCCGGGCGCGCGCGCATTTTTCGGCTGATTGAGGTCGATCACCGCCCAGTCCGGAAGTTTGGCGACCTGGCGGGCATTGTTGAGATAGTCGTACTCGCGATAGGTGAAGCTGCTGTTGATGACGATGTAGCGCTTTGGATTCAGCGGGTTCGGATACACGAGCACGGGCGCATGGCTGGTGGCATCGTAGGTCTTGCCATTCGCGATGAGCTTGTCCTTCGTCCACTGAATCGGCAATTTGGCGATGATCCGGGCCAGCACGGCATTGCTCTGCGGATCGCCCCACAGCACGAGATTGCTGGCGGCGATGTCGGCATCGCTGATGTCCTTGTCCGCTTTCGCCGGCGCATCACCGCGGAACTGGCGCCGCCACTCGAAAACCGCGCGTTCCATCTCCGCCTTCGACCACGCGCCGACTTTTTCATTCAGGGCTGCGCCGGTGGGTTTGACAAACAAAAAGTTGTCCATGAAAGCGTCGTCAATGGGGCCGGAGAGGCCGTGTTGTTTGACCAGCTTGCCTTCCTCGTGAGCCGTCAGCGTCTGCTGCCACTTGCCACCGGTGCGGCGCAGGTGGACGAGCCATGAGCGGTCGGATTTCGGACGCACGACTTCGATGGCGGTGCCGTCGATCTTCACGGTGGGCTTTTCCCGGACACTCAGCGGGCAGTGACCGGGCAGCATGTTGATGGTCAGCGCAGCGGTGTTTTGCGTCTTGATCGTCACCTCGGCATCGCCCGTGATTTCAGCATGGATGCGGGTGCGCTCCCATTGTTTTTCGAGTTCGTCGACAGTGATCCAGTGCATGGTGTTGTAGCGCAGGAACCAGGTGGCGAAGTGAACCTCGCGCGGTGTGCGGTCACGACCCACGGCGGCGATGGCGGCGAGACGCCGCTCGACTTCAATCAGCGAGTCCGGATGAATCTTGTGCGCGGTTTGTGGCCCGATGATGTGCTCCATGTCGATGTTCTCCATGCGGAGATATTTCTCCATGATGTCAGCGGCCTGTTTCTGTTTATCGATCTCTCCGCTGTAGGCCACGGTGGGCACGTGAAAGAGGTTCAGCGCGCTGTCGGTGGCGTTGTACCAATGCCAGAGCGTCTGTTCATAGGCGGGTGTTTTGGAGACGTCCTCGCTCTGAAACACTTTGAGAAACTCCGGCGTCTCGGCAAAGCCGGCACCCGGATTCGCGGCACACCATTTTTCCGCGTAATTCACGGCGAACTGCCATGCGGCCGCGCCGCCCATGCTGAAGCCGCGAATGATCATGCGGTCTTCGTCGATGGCGTAGAATTTCTTCGCGTGCGCCAGCGCCTCGATCAGGTCGATCTCACCGGCGAATTTGTTTGCGCAGCAGTAGCGGCCATACGGATGCAGCACGAGCGCATTAGCCGGTGCCACATTGCCCACCTGCTTGCGCCGCTGGTCGATGAAGCTCAGCTCGCTCAAAGTCTCGCCGCGGCCATGGCACCAGGCATCCAGTCGGGATGGCGCACCACTGTAATTCTCAGGAATCACCATGCCGTAAGGCTGCACTGAGCCGTCGATTTTGGATCGATAACCGCGCACGACCAGACCTTTCTGGGTGGTCCACGGTGCCTGCCCGTTCTTGAGTTGCTCCGCGCGTTGTTTGCCTTCCGCGAGAGCTTCATGGGCGGATTTAAGTTCGGTCAGTTTGTGGACCTCATGGTACTTGAGCGCCCAGTCCACCGCCTTGTGGTAGATCTCCACATCCGGCAGCAGATCCGCCAGCCTGGGGTTCTTGGCCTGAGCCTTCACTGCCGCATCAATGGCGACCCGCAATTCCGACAAGCCCTGCGTCAGCGCCTTTGCATCCGCTTCCGGCACCGCCACGCCTGGAGGCGGGACCGGGCGTACATCGTCAGCGAGATTGTCTTTGGGACCATCGGCCAAGGCAGCGGCGACGAGAAGAAACGAGAGGAGTTGGAATTTCATGAGCCGTATTAAACGCTGATGGCCGCGAATCTTCTCTGAAAGTCCGTTGGACTTCGGCCTGAATTCGCTCAGCACGGTGTGTGCAATCCCGGGTGCCCATCAGCACCCGTGAGCGGTTCGCGATCGCTGCGTCTTAGCGCTTCCGCGTTTTTTTTACGGGCTTGACAGGCTTGGCCGGTTTGACGGGTGCCGCGGGTTGGATGAGGTCACACTTGTAGATCTCAAAAGGCGCGCCCGTGGCACTGTCGAACTCGGCAGCAGCGCTGAGTCCCTTTTTGACGATGTCCACGACATCATCGCACTCGTCATAAGCGGCCTGCATGGCTCCCAGAGCGTAGTCGCGGCCTGAGCCGGCGGCCCAGAAGCGGTGGAACTGCTGGGCGCTGCGGTAGGAGTAGAGCGCAAAGATGCCGTGAGGGTTGGCGACGAGGCCGTAGAACTGCGTGGTCTCGTACTCCTCCCCCTTGTCGGGCATCGTGCACATGAAGTATTCCGCCTTCATCCAATGATGCGCGTGGCGGAAGGTCTCAAAGATGGCGTCGGTGCCGGAAAAATTTCGCGGACGCTCGGAGTTGGAAAAGTAACTGTTCATCACCACCAGGCTCGCCGAGGTGCCGGTGAGGCCGATGTAGCTGTCGTCGATCCTGGTGATCTTGGTCTTGTTGACGATGTGGTGTGCCTGCTGCCGCAGCGAGCCAAGACAGCTCATGGTATCTGCGCCGATGCAGGCGACTCCGTTTTTCTGGGC
>CANJVS010000503.1 GCA_947477755.1 Verrucomicrobiaceae bacterium
CACCTGCTCGGTGAACTTCGCCACGCGATCCTTGCTGGCAGGCATGTCCGTGCCGCCGGGATAACCCGCCACGACCTTGATGCCGGCGAGATCGCCATCAGCCTTTGGATTGTTGAACAGCTTGGTGAAAGCCGGCACATGCGACGTGTCGAGGCCGATGATGCCTGCACGCAGTGGCTTGAGCGTTTCCTGGGCAACGGTGGAGCCTGCAAGGCAGAGAAGCGTGGAGGCGAGGAGGAGGGCGATTTTCATGATCGCATACTCCTACGCGTTGAATCCCCCGTGTTGATCAAGTCAGCAGACCCTGAATGTCGATGAGGTGCAATTGACGACCCTGATCACCGTTTGCGGCGTCGATGCAGACCCACCGCTCATCACGGCTGGAGCGCGGGTGATTGTCCACGCGCCACTCGCCCTTGTAATCGGGTGGCTGGGGGAAGTTGCCGAGATCGATGCGGCGGTTCGTCTTGAGATGATACAAATGCGGTGTCTGGAGCCGGCGCACGCCTTTGGGATAGGTGTCGTTGAGGATCCATTCATTGTGGTGCAGGTAGGTGAGGTGACCGCCTGAATCCAGCACGCCATGGCCGACCTCTTCGACGATGCCGCTGTCCTTGTCCTCAAAGAGAAAGTCACCCCATTCTTTGTTACCGAGCCAGTCCTTTGCCTGCGACAGGATGTGCGTGGCATCGCGCCAGATGAAATGTGAGGCGTAGCCGTTCGGGATGACGATGCGCAGGTCGCTGCCATCCATGGCCGCAGTGATCAGACGCGTCAGATGCCCGCCTTTGGGCTGCGTCCAGCGATGCAGCATGATGAAGCGTTTCCCATCCGGACTGCACAGTAGATGATAGGCGTGGTGCTTCGAGTTGGGATGATTTTCAATGATTGCGCCGGTCTTCGAGAGCGTCTCGTGACTCACGATGAGTTTCTCCGCACCTGTTTCGAGGTTCACGTGCGTCACGCCGCTTCCCGCCGGAGCCATGTCGTCGAAAAAGCGGTCGCGGATGCCTGCATAGCCATAACCCGGGCGGCAATCGGCCACGCGTGAAAAGTCGCAGGAAACCGCTTCCTTACCGTTCGGGCTGAGCGAATAAACCGGGCTCGGAATCGTGCGCTTGTCACCCGTTTTAACATCCATGATGTGGCTGACGAAACGATCCTTCTCGCGGTCGTTCCAGATGATCTTTGATTCGGTTCCCGGGATCCATTGCAGCATGCAGCCCTGCTGCCAGTTCCATGCCCGCGAGGTTCCCAGAGGGATCCATCGATCCTTTTCCTGCAGATCCACCATGCCCACTTCAATCACGTCATCCGCCGTCGGTGAGCGATGCTCAAAGCTCACCTTGTTGCTCAGCACAAAGCGGTTCGTGGGATCAAACTGCAGCTTATCGTAGTAACCGAACCAATGAAAACCGGGGCCGCGCGTGATCACGCGGGTCGGCGGGAAGTTGGTTTTCGATTCACCCTGACCGCGCGCATTCAGGGCGCCGAGCGCGAGGGTGGAGAGGCTGCTGCGGAGGAAGTGACGTCGATTGGTTGGGGCGGGCATGCGTGAAATTACGCAATCTAGAGTGCGATGTGTTCAATCTGCGAGTTCATGCAAGTCGGACCGTATTCTCCAGCCATGATCCGCCTCATCTTGCTTCTTGTGCTCACGTTCGCTGTTTTCCCGGCCCTCGCCGAAGACTGGCCGCAGTTCATGTTCAACTCCGCGCACTCGGGCAATGCCGCGGATCGCGACATCGACGTGAGCAAACTCGGTCTGCAGGGCACGGTGATCATGACGGATGGCATCTACACCTCACCCGTGATCGCGGACGGCAGGGTGTATGTCGTCGATGGATCGGGCTGTGCGGCGTGCTTCGATGCGGCGACGCTGAAGGAAGTGTGGAAATTCCAAAGCAAGGGCGGCAAACAAAACGTGAACAACGTCAGCTCACCGGCCATCGTCGGGAAGTACCTGCACTTCGGCACCACGGCGGGAATTTACTATGTGCTGGATCGCGCGACCGGCGCAGTGGTGAAAGAAATCGACGTGCATGAGCCGATCTTCAGCACGCCGGTCGTCGGCAAGGATCGCTTGTATTTCGCCACGCTCGGCGCGCAGGTCTATGCGATCACTAACGGCGGCGAGGTGAAATGGAAGTGGGACTTCGTGAAGGAAGTGGTTGGCTTCAGCGGCAATCGCTGGAGCGGCGAGGAGTGGGCCGGATTTTGTGAGAAGCGCATGCTTGCGACGCTCAAACCCGGTGCCAAGCCGACCTCCAGCGATGGTCGCGTGACGTGGAAGGATCATTTCGTGTGCTCGCGGGACATCTGCCTGATCAAAGGCGGCACCGTCGTCGTGCCGGCAGGTGGTCGCACCCTGTTCATCGAGGACACTGGCGATGCGCCCAAACTCAAAGCAACCGGCGAGATCCCCGAGTGGTCGGGCAGTGAATATCCCGCCACCTTTGGTCAGAGCGCGGATGACGATGGCAATGTCTATGTGCAATGGCATCGCCGCGACAATGCGGGCCGGGTGGATATCATGCGGCTCGAAGGTGACACAGTGAAGACCGGCGATTTCGTTCCCGGCACTGACACGAACATCCGCATGGATGGCCTGCTGAGTTTCTCACCCGTGGCGATTCGCGGGAAGGATGTGTTTCGGGTGAAACCTGAGAGCGGCCGCGGACTGATCCAGCATCGAATGGACACGAAAGAGTCGAAGATCCTCAGCACCCAGGGTTCCATCTGCCCTCCGGTGCTCACGAAGCATCACGTCATCTTCGGCGGCCTCGACGGCTCGCTGAATTACGTGCCGCTTGGCGGAGGCAAACCGGGCAGGCTGCTTCAAGCATCCGCCCAGCGCACTCCTTCAGCCATCACCGCGCCGGTTGCGATTGCTGATGGCCGCATTTTTGCCGCTGCGGAAGATGGTTGTCTCCATGTCTTCGGACCCGGTGGCCGTGCATCCATGGCGCCGGAGAAATCAGCCCTCACGGCCATTCGCAGCCCCATCACCGGCAAGCTTTCTGGCGCTCAATACGACTGGTTCACCAACTACGGCGACTTCGCCGGAACGAACGCCAACGACCAGGGGCTAGCCCCGCCGTTGCGCATGCGCTGGGCCCGCCGTCTTGAGGGCACGGTCAAACATTTGCCCGTGTGCGGAGGCGGCCGTCTTTACACGCACACCGCCGAGGGCCAGATCATCGCCGTGGAGCAGGACACCGGACGTCTGC